>NZ_JBFRLK010000115.1:0-28439 GCF_041469805.1 Vibrio sp. 10N.286.48.C11
AGTTATTATCTGAAATCGGGGGTTTCGTTCTCACTATCATACTTCAGTGCAATAAACTCATCAGATAAATCTACATTTATAGAATAGTCATACAAATTCGCTCTATTTATTTGTGTATTTACTGGAAATGAATAGCTTTCATAGCCAAAGCTATTGAAACTAAAAATAACAAGCAATAATAGAAAGAAATAATTTATATAGATATTCATTTTCATCAGCCTCAAAAAACAAGGCACTTAATTAAGTGCCTATCAAATAATGAGATTTTTTCTTATGGCAAAGTTGCAATCATATCAACGTTAACGATAACTTCTGTACCAGCAATATCATCTGGAGTTGAGTGTGCTGTATCGTTAGCAACATACAGTTGAATCGTATCGCCTGTTGAAAGTTGAGTTGAAGCTAAGTATTCAGCTGCAGTAAGTTCCGTCGCTGAAAGGTTATCGCCGACGACAATGTTAGGCTGTACTTCACCCATTAAAGCTGGAAGCACATTTACTTGTGATACCGTCCAGTTAGCTGGAGTTAAAGCCCCAAGCACAGCCCCCGTGTAGTCATGCGCTTCCAAAACAACAGGTTTAGTTGTTTCGAACGTACCGTCAGCGTTCACCTGTAACGTACCAACAAAAGAAGCAGAGTCTTCACTACCGCCCGCACCAGTAACAAGGATGTCACCGTTGGTTACAAAACCAGGAACAAAGCCGCTGAATACTGCAGAACCAGTAGAGGTATCGCCAGGTGCAGAAAAAGCTGGAACAGATGTAATTGCAGATAGCAGTGTAATAAGTGTTAGTTTTTTCACTTTTATTTCCTTCGATATATTCATAATATGATTAGTTAGCCCCTTGCTAACTTCGGGTGTATGATATGCAATGAATAAACGTTTTGGTTAGCAAGTAAAGAAAAGTGACCTTCCGATATGCCTAGTGGATATTTGAGCAAGAAAACCATTCACCTAAAAAATAACCTAGGCATTTAATTCCTTAGGTTACTCATTCGCTAATTTAGTAACTGGTATTAGATCCCACCTTCGGTCTTATCTTATAAAAGTAGTTATTCACATGAACAACCCCCACTTCAATATAAATACTAGAGACGTATAACAGTTTGAGTTTTAACTTATATCATTGCTAATAGCGCCAGCTGTCAACTAGGCACTCACCAGTGCCAGATACTAGCTCGTGCTAATTTAAAGTGATTTAGCCTTGTTAGAATACGCAAATAAATAATGGGCTGTGCTCTCTTTGCTTAATTCCCATAACATTCACTAATGAGTATTAAATACATGATGAGAATAAGTACATACGCACCTTTTCATAAATTATCCCTGTCAGTAGCGATATCATTGGCGCTGTTTGGGTGTGGTGCATCTAGCGACGAAGCGACTACTAACTCCAAACCCGAATCTCCAACATCAGGAGATACCCTTTACTATGCTCAGGATGTAATTCGTCAAAGCACTCCCACAAATACCTTTTTTGTTGATTTGTCGAATAATATGGAGTCATCTGATGATTCGTCAGTTACATTAACGACAGTTACGTCTTTGAATAATAGCTATGATTGTAATGTTGTATCCCAAAATGCCAATGGCTTCAGCATTAGCGCTCAAAGTGCAAAAGTGTGCGACTACCGCTATCGAGTTGGCGCTACGCTACCTTCTGACATCGCTATGAGCTCCCATAGTAACTATGGAGAGGCGCGTATTAGCGCTACTTCAGCAACATCAGGAGATGGTTTTGCTGAAGCGACAGTTCGTGCGGCTGTCGGTGAGTCAACTGAGCAACTTACACCGATTTCAGGACTAACCTCCTCTTTCACATCTGTACAAATAGATATCGCTAAAGAGCTTGGGAACGCGGGGTACTCTCTAGACACAAGCACATATGCATTAGCAACCACGGTTACATTGCCTAATGGTGATGCGACAAATTCAACTGCTATTGCAAACACATCAACTAATACGATTGATTACACCCCAGGAGATGGCATACCAAGCGGCGTAGAACGCATCCTATATAGCTATAGTGATGGTTCAAGTGTGTTAGCTGGTAGTATTGATATCGCGGTCTCAACAGACACAAACAGTGCACCAACAGCAGAATCTCGCAGGAAAATCAGTTATATAGATCCAGACTCTGGTGACGAGGTAGCTAAAATTACTTATGGTAAACAATTAAGGTTCAATGTTGCGGATCTTATAAGTGACCCTGACGGTGATACTCTTCATCTTGTTGACATTTACAGCTTTGGTGCAACCATCTTAATTCCAAACGATGCCAACAACGATGGTAATCTTTTCAATGATACTGAGTTTGATTTCACTAGTACCCAACCTGGAGAAACATCTGTGTCCTATGTTGTGTCTGATGGAAAAGGGGGCTATGCCACAGGAATTTTGCAAGGTTACGTCGGTGACCCATATGAGCCAATCGTCTCAGTGAATATCTACCTACCACCGTTGATGTACGCAGATGCTAGAGATGCTGAAATCATCGCCACACCTCAAGTTGGTAACGGTACTACCGCTTTAAATGGTATCACCACGGCTTCTCACGATTGGCACACTGCTAATTACTTGTGCCAAGCTAAAGGAGCACGATTGCCAACGGCGACGGAACTTCAAAGCCTATATGATGATGGCAATACTAGTGGCCGTTTGTTTACTAATCACAACTGGCCAATTGACGTTAACTACTGGGCTAGTGACCAAGGAACAAGTGGAACTAGCTATCATCGTTCCGTAAACATGGCAGATAGAGTTGTTAGTACAAATGATGTCAATTCGAGTGTTCGATTTACTGCTTGCGTCGATGAAACACCTCCAGGGTATCCAATTAAATTCCTTGGTGATGACATTGGTAATGATTATCTATTTGATACTCGTATCAATGCTCAAGTGACGTTTGGCTGTGGGTTTATTGTAGATTCTATCTCGCAGGTAGGAGGTGCTCATATTGGAGGCACTGGCGGAGCCAAACATACAATAAACGTTGCTGACATAGGTAGAGTTAGAGCTCTCTGGGGACCCACAGAGTTTGGGTCTGGAAACGATATGTCTCGACTCTTTCTATATAATAAATCTGGTGGCTTACTGTTAACCTGTGGTAACAAATCTTACTCAGGTCACTATAGCGATGAATATACTCTAACCGCAGATGAGCAGTTAACAGGCTTTAGGGCCACAGGAGACAGCTACCTAAATGGATTAGAGCTTTGGGTTGATACCGAATAATCCTAAGACGCTAGCGTTAAACTAGTTATTCGTAACTAGTTTAACGCTAGACTGCACACTATTTATGTTTCAATTTAAACAATTTCAACTCAAACCTCACTATTACATCCAATCTAACTTTAGTCGAACTGGCAGGCATTAAACACTTGATACTAGGCTAGTATCTTGAGATGTTTAGCTTTCTATCTTGATACATTAAGGCAGCAATGCAGTAACACTCTCGAGACGTTCTATAATATGAACACGTTTACCGCATTGAACTTTCATTGAATAAAAAGGATTTATCATGAACAAACTCGTCATTATCATCTTATGTGTACTGCTTCCGCCTGTTGGCGTGTTCTTCGCTCGCGGCGCCGGGAAAGATTTGGTGATTAATATCATTCTTACTTTCTTCTTCTGGGTTCCAGGAATGATCCATGGTCTGTGGGTAGCCACCCGCTAACCCTTATTAACAAATAGATACCGAATAAAATATCCATAAAAACAAGCTCCTAGCCATGAAGAGTTAAAAATAGGATGAAATGAAAGTACTTTTCCACTATCATCCTGTCGCCTAAACGTAAGCGATTGCTTTCACAGATTTCGCTGAGTTTAGGCTCCAACTACATAACACTTCAAATGGTGGGAGCCTTCAATGACACAACTTACGATTACTCGTCCTGACGACTGGCACGTTCATCTACGCGATGGCGAAGTATTAAAAGATACAGTGCGCGATATCAGCCGCTACAATGGTCGAGCGTTAATCATGCCAAACACCATCCCACCGGTAACCGATACCGAAATGGCTTTAGCTTACCGTGAACGCATCATGGCAGAGCAGCCAAGCGAGCAATTCCAGCCTCTAATGGCACTCTACCTGACAGACAACACCACTCCTGACGAAATTCGCAAAGCGAAAGAGTCTGGTGCAGTAGTGGCTGCAAAGCTTTATCCAGCAGGCGCGACGACTAACTCGGATTCAGGCGTAACGTCAGCTCAAAAGATTTACCACGTACTAGAAGCGATGCAAGAAGTGGGTATGTTGCTGCTGGTACACGGTGAAGTAACGGCTCACGATGTTGATATCTTTGACCGTGAAAAAGAGTTCCTAGACACGGTTCTAGCACCGATTGTTAACGACTTCCCTAACCTAAAAATCGTTCTGGAGCACATCACAACAGCAGATGCTGCGAATTTCGTAAAGAACGCGAACGACAACGTAGCGGCAACCATTACTGCTCACCACTTGCTTTATAACCGCAACCACATGTTGGTTGGCGGCATTAAGCCACATTTCTACTGCCTACCTATCCTTAAGCGCAACACACACCAGTTAGCACTTATTGAAGCAGCAACAAGCGGTAGCAAGAAGTTCTTCTTGGGTACAGACTCTGCACCACACGCTAAAGGTGCAAAAGAGTCAGCATGTGGTTGTGCAGGTTCTTACACAGCGCACGCTGCGGTTGAACTGTACGCTGAAGTATTCGATTTAGAAGGCAAGATTGAGAACCTAGAAGCATTCGCGAGCCACAATGGCCCAGACTTCTACGGCATGCCACGTAACTCAGATACAATTACGCTCGTTAAAGAAGAGTGGAATGTTGCTGAAACGATGCCTTTCGGTTCAGACATCGTTGTGCCAATCCGTGGCGGCGAGGCGATTGCTTGGTCTGTAAAATAAGCACTTGGGCTGTTAAATAAACACCCTCCATTTAGCGAAAAGGGTCACCATAGTAATTATGGTGACCCTTTTTTGTTTCGATGAAAGACTGTCTTATTCCCAGCAGTAATTTAACGATTACTTACCGCGAATTTTTCCGATAGCAGTCCAAATAGCAACGACAATCAATCCAGATAAAACCCCAATCACACCATTTAATAGCGTTGGTACCACCGCAGTCGCAATCGTATGTCCACTGAAGTCCATAATAATCGGTTCAATTAAGTGATGAATTGCTGGAACGTTGTGTACCACAATACCGCCGCCAACCAAGAACATCGCAGCCGTGCCGACAACCGCAAGCATCTTCATTAGCTTTGGTGCAAATGCGACTAACCCATTACCCAATCGGGTTTTAATGGCACTCCCATTTGATGTGCGTTGGAGATAGAAACCTAAATCATCCAGCTTAACGATCCCTGCCACTAAGCCATAAACACCAATCGTCATCACAACCGCTATCAAACTCACCACAAGAATCTGAGTCACGATACTTGTACCCGTTACGGTACCCAGCGCAATTACAATGATTTCCGCAGATAAGATAAAGTCAGTCCGAATCGCGCCTGCTACCTTTCTCTTCTCATACTCTTCAACAGATTCACCCGAGCTGCTTTCCTCATCTTTCTCTTCGTGTTGATGAGCATGAGGAAAAAGCTTTTCTAAGATTTTCTCTGCCCCTTCAAAACAAAGAAACAGACCACCAATCACCAGTAGTGGCATGATCAACCAAGGAATGAATGCACTGATCAATAGTGCTGCCGGAACCAAAATCAGCTTGTTTTTAAATGAGCCTTTGGCGACCGCCCATACCACTGGGATTTCTCTTTCAGCAGAAACACCGGATACCTGCTGAGCGTTAAGGGCTAAATCGTCACCCAATACGCCTGCGGTTTTTTTAGCTGCCACCTTAGACATCAGTGCGACATCATCCAACACGGTTGCAATGTCATCTAGCAGTGTTAATAAACTTGCTCCAGCCATTTTATTGTCTCTTTTTAAAGGATTGAACCATCGATGAAATGTAACATCATCAATTCACTCATCAAAGTTATGAGTCTGTAAAAAATAAAGTCACAAGTTGTGTTTTCTATTGCTGTCTCTGTTAGACAGGAATAATCTGTCTTAATCTTTCACGAACATAAAAGAAAAAGTATAGATGAAAAGTGAATCTACCTACCCAATTGGTAAGCCAGGACAAAAGTGGCAAGAAGCAGAACGTCAAGCATGGTTCGCTCAAAGAACCGTTAAGCGTGAATACCAGCAAGAAGTCGTGCCAAAAATCCAAGCATTGGCAGACCGCTTTGACATCGAGCAATACGGCGCATTGAGCTACGATGAAGCTCGCTTCCCGCTTTTTGCAATCAAAAGCAAAAACTGGGATGCATCAAAACCGACGATCCTTGTAACAGGTGGTGTTCACGGTTACGAAACCAGTGGTGTGCATGGCGCGATCAAGTTCGCCGCAACTCAAGCAGAACAATATGCAGCGCATTTCAACATTGTTGTTGCACCTTGTGTGAGCCCTTGGGGTTACGAAGTCATCAACCGTTGGAACCCAAATGCTGTCGATCCAAACCGCTCTTTCTACGACGGTACGCCAGCAGAAGAGTCAGCGAACCTACGTGCGTTAGTCGCTTCTTTACCAGAAGTGTTGGTTCACGTTGATCTACATGAAACGACAGATTCCGACGAAACAGAATTCCGCCCGGCACTTGCTGCTCGTGATGGCATTGAGTACATCGAAGGCATGATCCCAGACGGTTTCTACACGGTTGGTGATACTGAAAATCCACAACCTGAATTCCAAGCAGCGGTAATTGCTTCAGTCAAAAAAGTAACCCACATTGCACCAGCAGATGCAGACGGCAAGATCATTGGTTCTGAAGTTACACAACATGGCGTGATCAACTACCCTATGAAGAAGCTAGGCTTGTGTGGTGGTGTGACTGATTGTAAGTACGGCACAACCACTGAGGTTTACCCGGACAGCGACAAAGTGACAGACGAAGAGTGTAATGACGCTCAAGTTGCTGCTGTAGTCGGTGCTTTGGATTACGTAATTCAACACGAATTAAACGCTTAAGCGACTACTTAAGACCTCGCACCAAGCACCGAATAGCGAGTTCCCTAATAACTAGTCTCCTAATAGCTAGTCTCCTAAAGCTGCTCCCTAAAACTAAAAAGAGCCACAAGTGACGATTCACTTGTGGCTCTTTTTTTGTCTTATCTGCTTGTCTTTGATTTCTTCTTGGGCATAAAAAAGCTCCCTTGCACACAGTACAAGAGAGCTTTGAAATAATACTTAGTAAGGAGTAACTAACGAACTATCTACTCCCCATACTTAATAGCTTTATTTAGCGGTTTCGCTAACGTTTTCTTGTCCTTTATCTACTTCAGTCAGTAGACCTTTCAACAAGCTGAAACAACCAATCAGAAGAATGATCGTAAACGGTAGTGCAGCAATGATCGTGATCGATTGCAGAGCTTGGATAGATTGAGTACCACCAATCCACAACATCACCATTGCAATAGCGCCTGAGATAACCGCCCAAACCACTTTTTGCTTCACTGGAACTTCAAGCTTACCACCCGCTGTCATGCCATCGATAACGATAGAGCCTGAGTCTAGCGTTGTAACGAAGAACACAATGATCAGTGCGACTGCGAGAACTGACAGAATACTACCGAACGAGTAAGCGTCTAGCATGTAGAACAAGCTTAGAGACACGTCTGTGATGCCTTGGTCGAGACCAAGTTGCCCTACATGATTAATCACTTGCTCGATAGCCACGCCACCGAAGATAGCCATCCAAGCCGACGTTACCAATGTTGGGATAATCAGTACGCAAAGTAAAAACTCACGAACCGTACGGCCTTTAGAAATACGCGCTACGAACATACCGAAGAATGGTGCATACGCAACCCACCATGCCCAGTAGAACACAGTCCAGCCATGCAGCCATGTTGTGTCTTCACGACCAGAGCTTTGGCTCAACGCTACGATGTTATTCACATAACCCGTCACCGCTGTTGCCACAGAATCAAGCACGGTTGTGAAGTTCAGAACAGCGATAAGACCAAGGAATACGAACGCAATAACCATGTTCAGGTTACTTAGGAACTTAACACCACCGTCCATGCCACGCATAACAGAGATGATCGCCAAGCCCATAATCAAAACGATAATAGATTGCTGAAGGTAGATGTTGTTTTCCAAGCCAAACACGTGGCTAATACCACTTGCTGCCTGCGTACCACCTAGGCCTAATGAAGTCGCAAGGCCAAACAGAGTAACCAGTACCGTTAGTACGTCGATCACATCACCTGTTTTACCCCAAACTCGTTCACCCAGTATTGGGTAAAACACAGAACGCATTGATAGCGGTAAGCCTTTGTTGTAAACAAAGTACGCTAGACAAAGCGCCGTCATGCCATAGATAGCCCATGCATGAAAACCCCAGTGGAACAGTGTCGCACCGAGAGCCAATTCACGGCCTGCTTCTGTAAAAGGTTCTGCACCGAGTGGCGTTCCGAACCAGTTCGTGAAGAACGCGGTTGGCTCTGCAACACCCCAAAAAATAAGTCCTATACCCATACCCGCTGCGAATAGCATTGCTATCCAAGATGACATGGAGTAATCCGCCGTCGCGTCTTCGCCACCTAGACGAATTTTACCCAAAGGTGAAAACGCGAGAACAACGGCAAACGCTAGCATGATGTTGGCTCCCCACATAAAGAGGAAGTCAAACTTTGATAAAACAGCACCCTTGATAGAATCAATAGCAGCTTTAGCATCTGCAGGAGGAAGAGCAAGAAGAGTGATGATGAAGAGAAGAGATAAGCCTACTGAGGCTACGAAGACTGTGTTATGGACATCCATGCCCCATTTACTGACGTTGTCTTGACCAACTTGATAGTCAGTAGAATCAATACTGTATTTTTTTGATTTAAAACTCATAAATTATGATGTTCGCATATCCGAATCAACGAATATAAGGACGCTCTCCATATCCAACTACTACTTGATTGGCTCGCCATTTCACAAAAATAAAACGTGATAAAAACCACCGAGCAAGGTGATAAATGGACTTACTGGCTCAATCCCAGGACGCGCATAATAGCACAGCACGAAGCATTTTGACTGAGTTTTTGCTCAATAGTCACCCAAAGCACCGTCAATCATGATAGTTAAAACAATAAAAACAGAATAAAACAAACAAATAAAAACCTTTAAATACAGCGCATTAAATTAAAATAACGCACCGTAAAATATCATTCAAAGTTTCTACAGATAATTTTACTAACCACCCAATTTATTTATAGCTCTAACAAAAAAGCCCCGCTATAGGGGCGGGGAAATTACCAAAGGTAAAAGAGAAATCAGTGTTAGGATGTCAGTGCTGCGATTAGCAGAGCAGCACTTCACATTTCAAAGACAGCACATTAGATCGCGAAGCAAAAACCTAGGTTGTAGTCTTCGCCATTCTTCGCCGTGAACTCTTTGTCTTCACTTGATGCATTTGGGCGGCCGCTTTCATCACCTTTTACTAAGCTCACCCAGTGACGAATACCTGAAGAACGGCTAGCCTCAGTTTGGCCAAACGTGGTGCACGTCTCTAATTGGATATCTTGAATATCAACTAACTCCAGACGGCCTGTGCCTTTACGAGCGCCGATTGTCACTTCAACGTGTGTACCGCTTTCATCGCGGAATAGGATTGCTGAAGGCTTAGACTTGTCACCGGTGTAAGCTACAAAATGCTTAGCGCGTTTCAGGCCGGTGTGTTCACCGTTTTTGAAATAAACCTGAACATGTCGGTAATCAATCTCGTAGCTCACTACATCTTCATGTGAACCAGTCTCTAGAGGAAATAGAGTATCAAGCAGCTGTTTCGCCATTTTTTGTTTTTCGAGTTGCTTGTCTGCTTTCACCATCTCGACGGCAAAGACAGCTTCAGCAATAAATGTTGAATGGTTTCTGTGAAGTTCTGTTTTGTCTAGTGTCAGCATATTCATTGTCTATCCCTCGTACGGCTTTAAATTTCATTTAGGTCAAACATCCCAATAGACCCTTTTCAAAATTGTTCTTTACTGTGTGGTTTCCATGTTTTTCATACTACTTGTATTTTTGAAACAATTTCACAACAAAAATTACACACTGTGAATTTTACTAAATCGCTTTTTTACACAAACCGGTATTTCGAGCCCCCAGCCCTTTATTTAACTGGGTTGAGGGTTCCGTAGAAACGCGTTTACGTGTTGTTTGAATTTGTGTAATGCCCGACTAAATCACAGTCAACACGCAACGCTATGGTCATCATTTCAGGAAAAACGGGAGGTGTTTTCATCTTGAAAACAAAAAACTGTATTATTGAGTCGTAACCACAAGCTTCGAGCAACGAACACCTGGTCGAAGTCACTCTAACTCTCACTGCCCACAAATAAGCAACACGTCTAAAGTAATCATCAAGAAGGAATCACATGCTAGAAATTAATAACCAGCGCTTACTCTCTTTTATGCTGACAGAAGCGAATAACGCGGTTGCCGTGACCAATCCAGCAACGGGTGAACTCATCGGGCACGCACCGGTATCATCAAAAACAGAGTTAGCGAGCGCGATTGAACGAGCTCATTTAGCACAGAAAGAGTGGGCAAAAATTCCTGCTAAATCTCGTGCTGCACTGCTTCATCGCTGGCACCAGCTGATCCTTGAAAACAAAGATGACCTTGCTCGAATCATGACAATGGAACAGGGTAAGCCGTTAGCCGAAGCGACAGGCGAAGTGGTGTATGGCGCGAGCTTCATTGAGTGGTTTGCAGAAGAAGCAAAGCGCACTTATGGTGATTCCATTCCTAGCACAGTCGCTGGCAAACGCTTGGTGACCATCAAGCAGCCTATTGGTGTCGCATGTGCGATTACGCCATGGAACTTCCCGATTGCAATGATCACTCGTAAAGCGGCTCCTGCCTTAGCTGCGGGTTGTAGCTTTGTCGTGAAACCTTCGGATGAGACACCGCTTTCTGCGTTTGCTGTGGTTGAACTGGCTTATCAAGCGGGTATCCCTAAGGATCTACTTCAAGTCGTTCTTGGTGAAAGCCCTGAACAAGTGGGCAACCTATTCACTTCGCATCCGTTGATCAAAAAAATCTCTTTCACTGGGTCGACCCGTGTGGGCAGCATTTTGATGGCTCAAGCTGCAAAAGGCATCAAACGCACCTCTATGGAGCTTGGTGGCAATGCACCTTTTATTGTGTTTGACGATGCTGACATCGACGCGGCCGTTCAAGGCGCAATGGCGTCGAAGTTCCGTAATGCAGGTCAAACATGTGTCTGTGCGAACCGATTCTACGTTCACAGTAAAGTGTACGATGAGTTTGTGGCTAAATTCGATCAAGCGGTTCAACAGCTTAAGATTGGGAACGGTTTAGATGAGGGTGTCACGATTGGCCCTGTTGTCAGCCTGAATGCGAAGAACAACATTCAAGCTTTGATAAACCGAGCGATTGAACAAGGTGCTGCGCCTGTGACGCCAACTCAGGAGCTTAATGGGCTTTTCATTCAGCCTGTTGTTCTTAAAGATGTAAAACACAGCATGGACATCGTTCAACAAGAGATCTTTGGCCCAGTCGCGCCTGTGATGAAATTCGACACGGACGAAGAGCTTATCGAGATGGCCAACGATACCATTTATGGATTAGCGTCGTACTTCTACAGTCAGAACATTCATCGAGTATGGAACATCGCAGAGGCACTTGAGTACGGTATGGTGGGTATTAATGATGGCCTGATCTCAACCGAAGTCGCGCCTTTCGGTGGCGTGAAACAATCAGGTATTGGCCGTGAAGGTGCGAAAGAAGGCATCGATGAGTACATGGACATTAAGTATCTTTGCTTTGGCGGAAAATAAGGTTGGTAGTAACTAAGTTCTGGCAGTGATTAGGGCTCGGAAATAATTAAGTCTTAGTGATCACTAACCTGACCCACTTTCCACCTTTCCCTTCACAAAAATGAATCAAAAAAAAGCCGCGCTATAAAAGCGCGGCACCTTGGGCTCGGTTAAAGGGGGTTTCTTTTTTTAGTATTTTACATTCTCTATTTTTGTTATTCGGTTGCTTCGCTATTCCTGTGCTTTCAGTTTTAGACGCATCGCGTGCAGTACTGGCTCGGTGTAACCGCTCGGCTGAGCACAGCCTTCGAATACCAACTGACACGCCGCTGAAAATGCAATGCTGTTTTCAAAATCAGGCGCCATGTTACGGTAACTCGGGTCGCCAGCGTTTTGCTCATCCACCACTGCGGCCATACGCTTCATGGTTTTCATTACCTGAGCTTCCTCGCAAATGCCGTGACGTAACCAGTTTGCAATGTGCTGGCTTGAAATACGCAGCGTCGCTCGGTCTTCCATCAAGCCGACATCGTTAATATCAGGTACCTTCGAACAACCAACGCCTTGATCAATCCAACGAACCACGTACCCCAGAATACCTTGTGTGTTGTTATCCAGTTCACTTTGAATATCTTGCGCAGTCAGCTTTTGGTTGCCCAGTAGCGGGATAGTAAGAATATCATCAACATTGGCTCTCACTCGCTCACGAAGCTCTTTCTGACGGCTTAGTACACTCACCTTGTGATAGTGCAGCGCGTGCAAAGTCGCGGCGGTTGGAGAAGGAACCCAAGCAGTATTAGCACCCGCTTGTGGATGTCCGATTTTCGCATCCATCATCTTCGCCATGTTGTCTGGCTCTGGCCACATACCTTTACCAATCTGGGCTTTACCTTGCAGGCCACAAGCTAAGCCAAGATCAACGTTTTGATCTTCGTATGCGCCAATCCAAGTCATGGTTTTCAGCTGTGTTTTAGGAGCGAATGGTCCCGCTTCCATACTGGTGTGAATCTCATCACCCGTTCGGTCTAAGAAACCTGTGTTGATGAACACAACACGATCTTTAGCCGCTCGAATACATTCTTTAAGGTTAACCGAAGTACGACGCTCTTCGTCCATGATGCCAACTTTGATCGTGAATCGATCTAGCCCTAATGCATCTTCAATGCGACCAAACAGCTCATTGGTGAACGCGACTTCTTCAGGACCATGCATCTTAGGTTTTACAATATTGATGCTGTTCGCGGTCGAGTTTTGGTAAGCACTGTTGCCTTTTAAATCATGCATCGCGATTAGCGAAGTGATCATGCCATCCATAATGCCTTCAGGCACTTCATTGCCTTCGGCATCAATAATCGCAGGGTTGGTCATCAGGTGGCCGACATTACGGATGAACAACATGCTGCGGCCTTTTAGTGAAATCTCACCACCCGTCACGCTGGTGTATTGGCGATCTGGGTTAAGGTTACGAACAATGGTTTTGCCGTTTTTCTCTAGTGATTCTTGTAGATCACCTTTCATCAAGCCTAACCAGTTACGGTAAGCCAATGCTTTGTCTTCACCATCAACTGCAGCAACCGAGTCTTCGCAATCCATAATGGTTGTTAGAGCGGCTTCGACTAATACATCTTTAATTCCCGCCACATCGACGCTACCAATCGGTGCGCTCGGGTCAATTTGAATTTCGATGTGCAGATTATTGTGTTTAAGAAGAATGCACGAAGGGGAACTTGCGTCACCTTGATAGCCAATGAACTGGTCGCTATCAATGAGAGTGACTTCTTCGCCGTTATCGAGTGTCGCTATGAGCTTATTGCCGATGCTAGCGTTACTGATGCTGTATTTGGTCACGTCTTTATGAGAGACACCGTTTAATGGCGCTGCATCATCAAGGAACTCACGAGCATAAGTCACTACTTTAGCGCCACGAGCAGGGTTAAAGCTTCCGCCCTTTTCCGCGCCATCACTTTCACTGATCACGTCCGTTCCGTAGAGCGCATCATATAGGCTGCCCCAACGCGCATTGGCTGCGTTAAGTGCAAAACGTGCGTTCATGATTGGCACCACAAGCTGCGGCCCTGCTTGTGTTGCGATCTCAGGCTCTACGCTCGCTGTCGTCACTTGAAAGTCATCGCCTTCAGGAACCAAATAACCGATCTGCTGTAAGAACTGTTTGTACTCCACAGGATCGAGCGTTTGCCCAGCACGCTCTTGGTGCCAAACGTCAATTTGATGTTGAAGATCTTCACGCTTGATAAGCAATGCGCGATTTTTTGGAGCCAAATCTTCAAGGATGGTTGCAAATGATTGCCAAAAGTCTTCAGCGACAATGCCTGTTCCAGGAATCACCTGCTCATTAATTAATTGGTAGAGGGTGCTATCAATGTTCAAGCTTCCCTGTTGAATACGACTGCTCATAAAATCTCTCTCAAACTAATTTATGGCTACTCAATAAATTTTCGTGACTAGCTCAAATTTACTTTACTGACTTAAACTTACTTAACGGACATGAATTTAGCTAATTTATGCCGGTTATATTGGATATTCATATAAAAAATACCCTAAAAACTGTGTTATTCCGTTACTCCACTCTCGATTTCGTTAGCGACACTTTTAATCAAACGACGCATCCACTGGTGGTCTGGATTGGTTTGTAACAATGGACTCCACGCCATCTTCACCTCAAAGGGTTCAATCGCAAATGGCGCAGGCTTGATCAACAATCTAGGGTTATTGCGCTGCAGTTGAGCGGCTTTGGTAGGAATAGTCAGGATCAGGTTCTTCTGTTGTGCGAAGAGAATCGCCGACAAGTAGTGTCGAGTAAACACCGTGATGTTACGGGTTTTACCGATGCGCATTAATGCCTCATCTATCCAACCAAGCTTTTGTGCTTCACTTGGGTTTATTCCCACTCCCGTTCCCATACCAGTCTTACTTACCCAAATATGTTGCGCCTTTAAATAAGACAAAATATCGAAATTGTCGGCTATCGGGTTGTCACAACTAAATAGACAAGAAAACCCGTCGTGCCAAAGGCTCATCTGGTGAAACGACTGAGGAATATCGTCAAATCGGTTGATAATTATATCAACGGTACCTTGCTCTACATCCTGATAGCTCACATCACTTGGCGTCATTATATCCAGTCGTATTTTCGGTGCTATCTCGCTCAGTTTTTTTAATAGCGGCTGAATAATGGTCGACTCTGCATAGTCACTCGCCATGATACGAAACACGCGTTCACTGTCTTCTGCATTAAACTCTGTGGTCGGCTGCAGTGTCTTCTCTACATTCGCCAAGATGTTTCGAATCAGTGGCTGCAACTTGTGCGCGCGTTCGGTCGGTATCATCCCTTCACTTGTTCTCACTAATAGCGGGTCTTCAAACAGATCACGCAATCGGCGAAGGCCATTACTCATGGCTGGTTGAGTAATACCCAATTGATTTGCTGCTCGTGTAACGTTTCTTTCACGTAGCAACATGTCTAAATACACAAGCAAATTAAGGTCTATACGAGCAATATTCATAAGAAAAATACCGAATATAATAACTATAAATTAACAAAATTATCACATGAGTGGTTATTCTTTGTCCATAGCAAAGTTTTAATCCAAGCCAATTTGGCAACCATACCCCACGTGAAACTAAGGAATAGTTATGTCGCAAATTACACAAGATATCGAAATGATAGAAGTTGCAAAAAGCGCTGCAGGTGCTCCATGGGATGCAATCAATGCTGAATCTGCTGCTCGTATGCGAGCTCAAAACAAATTCAAAACAGGTCTAGATATCGCGCAATACACGGCAGATATCATGCGTGCGGATATGGAGGCTTACGATAAAGACAGTTCTCAATACACTCAGTCTTTAGGCTGCTGGCATGGTTTTATCGGCCAACAAAAGTTGATTTCTATTAAGAAGCACTTTGATGGCAAGACAGACCGACGCTACCTATACCTATCAGGCTGGATGGTTGCAGCACTTCGCTCAGACTTTGGTCCACTTCCAGACCAATCTATGCATGAGAAAACATCGGTTGCAGGCCTAGTAGAAGAACTATACACATTCCTGCGCCAAGCTGATGCACGTGAACTGGGTGGTTTATTCCGTGAGCTAGACGCTGCACGTGAAGCGGGCGACGTTAACCAACAAGACCTTATCCAAGACAAAATCGACAATCACGTAACACACGTGGTGCCAATCATCGCCGATATCGATGCAGGTTTTGGTAACGCAGAAGCGACCTACCTAATGGCTAAGCAGATGATTGAAGCAGGCGCATGTTGTCTACAAATTGAAAACCAAGTTGCCGATGAGAAGCAATGTGGTCACCAAGACGGCAAAGTAACGGTTCCACACGCTGACTTCCACGCAAAACTTCGCGCACTTCGTTACGCTTTCCTTGAACTAGGCATCGACAACGGCGTTATTGTTGCTCGTACCGATTCTCAAGGTGCTGGCCTAACAAAAGAAATCGCAGTAGTGAAAGAGCCGGGCGACCAAGGTGATATCTACAACTCATACCTAGATGTTGAAGAGATCGATGTTGCAGATATGGCAGAAGGCGACGTTTGCTTTAACCGTGACGGCAAGCTAGTTCGACCTAAGCGTCTACCTTCAGGCTTATACCAATTCCGCCAAGGTACTGGTGAAGACCGTTGTGTATTCGACTGTATTGAAGCAATCAACGCGGGTGCTGACCTACTATGGATTGAGACTGAGAAGCCACACATCGGTCAAATCAAAGAGATGATGGACGGCGTACGTGAAGTTCACCCTAATGCGAAGCTGGTTTACAACAACTCTCCATCATTCAACTGGACGCTAAACTTCCGCCAACAAGCATACGATGCGATGGTAGCAGAAGGTAAAGATGTTTCAGCTTACGACCGTGCTAGCCTAATGAGTGCTGAATATGACGAAACTGAATTGTCTAAACGAGCTGATGACAAGATTCGCACATTCCAAGCGGATGCATCTCGTGAAGCGGGTATCTTCCATCACTTGATTACTCTACCGACTTACCACACTGCAGCGCTGTCAACCGACAACCTTGCAAAAGAATACTTCGGTGACCAAGGCATGCTGGGCTATGTTGCAAATGTTCAGCGCAAAGAGATACGCCAAGGCATCGCTTGTGTTAAACACCAAAACATGTCTGGTTCAGACATCGGTGATGATCACAAAGAATACTTCGCGGGTGAGAATGCACTAAAAGCCGCGGGTGAAGCGAATACGTCTAATCAATTTGATTAACCGCTAACGCTAAAGCCTCCCCCGTCCTTCTCTCTTACTTAGGTAAGATCCGGGGGAAGGCTTTGAGATAAAGCTTGTACTGCCAGCTTTATCTCAAAGCCTCAGATTTGTGTTCCACACCACGGTTAACCGAACAACTTCTGTTTAAGCTAACTGTATACGTATTTGTTCAGATTCTTATTTTTTGAGAGTGCCTATGACTTCAATACCTACACACCTACAAGATGCAAAAACGCTGTTATCAGAGAATGGTTTCGCGACGGGTGATACTTGGTATCACGGCACATCTTCAGCTTTATTGGCTTCGATTCAAGGCCAAGGTTTAAAACGTTCTGGAGACAAAGCGCTCAACGAAGCAGCTTCAAAAACTATGGCAACCATCGGCAACAACTATACCGAATCGGTTGAGCCAGTGTTTCTCACTCAGAGTAAAGAACTGGCGTACTACTGGGCTCAACAAACCGTTCGTGAGCGAGGCGTTCGATTCGAAGGTGAAGAACAACCTATCGTACTAGCGGTAAACCTATCTGAAAAGCAACGCACCAAAGTAAGACCGGACGTAGGCGCAATGAGTCTATTGATGATGAGTGTGGGCGAGCAATTCATGTCTCATCTCACTGAAATTTATCAAGCCAACAACATTGCAGGCCCCGACATCGAGCTTCGCACTGCCGATCGCATGGACTACCTCAATAAACTCGGTATGGCCTACATTGATGAAGACATCAGCCGAGCTTGTGTTCAGGAGTTAGCCGAGCCCGAGCTGGCCGACTGAAATCGTTCAGTGAATCAGTCTTCTTAAAAACAAAAATGGCTCCCAATACGGAGCCATTTTTATTTGCTATCAGCCTATCTCACAAGATACAGACGCATCTAGATTATGAGCACAGAAGACCTTTCTGTGCAGGTTGCGTCATTTCGATGTCACCTTGTAGAGAACGGTAAACGATGGTGTTCCACACTTCACCATTATCCATTTCAAACTCAATAGCGTAATTCAAACCCGCGACAACCTGAGTTCGCACACTCAGGATCTGCTTGAGCTCAGCTGAAGTGTTCATTTGACCAAGAACTGCGTTTAAAGCTTGCTTAGCTTCTGGTGTAATCTCACTTTGCGACCAACCACCCGTCAGGTTTTTAGTACTGCAGATAGGGTTCGCATTCTCTTGTGGTTGAGTCGGTACCTCTGATTTCTGACTACACCCAGCTAACGCCGCGACACTAAACAAGGCTGCTATTCCAAGTAATGATGTTAATCGTACTTTCTTCATAAATTCTCTCCACCTCAATCACTCACGAGGGATCACTCGTAATAATGTTTCATATGCAGACAAGCTTAAACCTCGAATGTCATCAATTCATCAGAGATTATGGTGTAACTACTCTATAAACACAGAAGATTGTCAGGAAAACAAAGTCGAGCACTGGAGCACTGCTTTTATCCACCTGATATTTAAATCAATAGAATGGGTAGCGAAGGAATAAGCGAGTATAAGACAGATATAATGCATCAGTTAATTACATATCTAACACCAAATACATTCACGCTGTAATTAATAAGATGAGCTCATGTTGATTTGGATTATGATATTGGTTCAAAAAATAGATATTTGAGATTATTTTATAAATTCAAAAGTTTATGCTCGGCTTAATCATGTCTGATTTTAAAACTGTGATCCAGCCCTACAAGTTGTTGATAATAATGTACTTTGTTCATCTGTGAATTCATTCAAATATGGAAAATCTTTATTGTTAAGGGTGGGTGCAAGTAGTAAAATCTCACCCGATTATGCAACTTACTTCTCACAACATGGACACAAGTAAAGTTACGATTAGCTCTCTCAAAGTAACGTAACTTCAAACACATACCTAAAATCAGTGTCCTATAGATAGTGCAGATCAAATAAAAATAATTATATAAACCTAGGCTAGGTTAAACATGAAATTAACGTCGTCTTTAGGCTCACTGTTGGCTAGCAGTCTGTCTATCGAAATAAAACAGCGAGCGCTGATAGAGCTCGTCATCAGCACTTATCAGCCACATGAGCGCACTGAGCTTTTTCAAAGCGTGACTGAATATCGTAGAAGCCAATTAGAATTGCTTTTCCCAGAGCATCAAAACAAAAGCTACTCTGTATTGTTTGAGGTGATGGACTACCGCGATCTGATTCTGCGCTATCCAAATACACTATCTGCAGAGATTGCTCTTCTAGAGCAGGCTGTAGGGCAGTGCTATATGCATTGGCTAGATTTCTGGTGTGAGTGTGAAATTGCTGCGATCAAAGCAAAATCTCCATTAAATCCAAGCTCCATTTCTCATGTCGACCTCCCTATCAATGACAGTGCTTATTACGGTGCGATCATCGAACAGATAGAACATGAGCCACTTTTGGTACAAACACCGAGTCACCCACAAGGAATGCCAATCAGCGATGCCATTGCTTTAAGCAATCTCGAGGTGTTCATCAAGGGCGAGAAATGGTTTGAGATGCTGCCTTTATTACACCTTTCTCAGGCAGGTAAGCATTTTATTCTGCTCAAGCATCCAGTCGATGAAGCCTTTCCAACACTGGTTTCCTCTGCGCTGATTCAAGACTGGTCTAAGAATGACACTTGGCTAAGTTACGCACCGCCGTTCAGCAATGAGCAATGGCAATACTGTTTACCCAATTACGGCTGCGATGAACTCGCAGGGTTACAACTTTTCACACCGCCTACACTGTCAAAATGTTACTCTCTCCCAGAATTTGACCAACAATTCCAGTTACAATTGTCCGACAAAGATGCCCTGTGTGAGGTGTTACGTCTGACAGTCAGTGGCAATACCCAACAAAAGCTCTATTTCCTCTACCTTTCTCAAAAAGAGCTGATGAGTGTGTTACACCAAATAGGCTATAAGATTGGCTTCACTATTATCGAGCAACCTTTCATGCTTCAGTTTTATCAAACCATTGATTCCAATGCATACTTCCATTCTGGATATTGCGAATTAAATGACGATGGCACGACAATTTATCGTGGATTCTGGAATTTTGAGATGATGGTAAAAACGTTCAATAATGTCGATTTTCGAAGCTACAAACGCGCAGTGCGAGAAAGCAGAAAGTCATTAGAAAAGTCGCGCTCGGCAGGAAAAACTAGCTCGGTGAAAAAGGATGAACATGTTTGATTTCGGCCTAGAGGCGATCATCTATGCAAAAGCAATCACACTGCTTGCAACCGTGGCTGTGGTTGTCATGTGGTTGTTCTATTACTGCTATCGCCTGAAACAGAAGAACGAAGTGATCGCAGGGACACACCATGCCCCTTACATCGCGTATTCGATCTGCATTGTTGCGTGGATCAGCAGTAACGCTTATTTCCATACCGACTTATTACCGGAACTTGGGGCCTCGGCCGCCGTGTTCGCCGCAAAGTTTGCCAACCTCGCCTCGTTCTTTGCGTTTGCCTTTGCCTATTACTTCTCGTGCAAACTCGCCGCTGAACAACGTAATGGTAAGGTTCATGTGTGGCAGCAAGCCATTTTCGTCACCCTGACCGTCTACTCCTTCTTTATCAATTTAAGTCCGGGGTTAACCGTTGAACACGTCACCATTGCAGGCCCAAGCCAGTTCGTGATTGAGTTTGGCCCGCATACGCCGTACTTCTTTATTGGGATGATTAGCTTTGTAGTGCTAACACTACTCAACCTGGTGGCCATGCGCGCCAACAGCAGCAAGCTAACTTTAGCCAAAACCAACTATATGATCGCCGGCATTTTAGTCTTCATGCTGTCTACTGCGACGATCCACCTAGGCATGACCTACTTCTTGCGTGATTTCTCGCTCACTTGGCTGCCACCAGCTTTGTCGATAAGTGAAATGTTGTTCGTTGGCTATGCCCTGCTGACCTCGCGCTTCTACAGCGTGAAATACCTGGCGTACATGAGCCTAAATGCGATGTTGGTTTGTGCTATTTTGGTGATCCCTTTTGGCGCGATATTTATCCCGCTGACAGACGACAGTCAATGGCTTGTTGCTATCCCAATCTGCGCGATTATCGGCATCACGTGGCATGTTCTCTACAAGCGCGTAAGCCACTACGCCTCGTTCTTTGTCTACGGAAACAAGAAAACGCCAGTACAACAGATCCTCTCACTAGAAGACGATTTCAAGCTGTCGATTGATGATGCAATGCGTCGATTAGGTAGCCTATTGCAGATTCCCGAAGACAAGTTGCGTCTGGTGAACAGCAACTACAACGAAACCTTCTACGAAGATTACCTGTCTACCAACAAGTCCGTTTTAGTGTTCGATGAGCTGTCTCAGGAGCTTGATTACACCGCACCAGCCAAGCGCTCGATAAAAGCCCTATATGACAAGATGAGCTCAAACGACACCGCTTTGGTGATGCCTTTATTTGGTCAGGGGAAATCGGTCACGCACTTATTGGTCTCATCACATAAGAGCAACGATAAGATGTTCTCTAACGAAGAGATCTCTGCACTGCAAACCTTGTTAACTCGTGTACAAAGCACCATTGAAGCCGATAGACGCATTCGCCAAAGTCGCGCGCTTGCTAATTCTATCGCACACGAAATGCGTAACCCGCTGGCTCAAGTGCAGCTGCATTTTGAGGTGTTAAAACAGCACATTGATAACCAAGCCCCAGCTAAACAAATCCTAAAGGATATTGAGAATGGCCAAGCGGCGATTCAACGCGGGCGACAACTGATTGATATCATCCTGCGCGAAGTCAGTGACAGTACGCCTGAACACGGCCCTGTGGCCATGACCTCTATCCACAAAGCCGTAGATCAAGCCGTAAGCCACTATGGTTTTGAGAATGAAAAGATCATTGAACGCATTCGTTTACCACAACACGCTGATTTTGTAGCAAAGCTCAATGAAACCTTATTCAATTTCGTTATTTTCAACCTGATACGTAATGCAATCTATTACTTTGATTCTTATCCAGAAAGCCAAATTGAGATCAGCACCAACACAGGGCCTTACGAGAACGTTCTGATATTCCGAGATACCGGCCCTGGCATTGACGAAGCCATTGCACATAAGATCTTTGATGACTTCTTCTCTTACCAAAAAAGCGGTGGTAGCGGCCTAGGGCTTGGCTATTGCCAACGTGTGATGCGTTCATTTGGCGGCCGAGTTGAGTGCCACTCTAAACTTGGGGAGTTTACTGAGTTCCACCTGTACTTCCCGGTAGTACCCAATGCACCCAAAGCAGACGCACTTCGTACGCCTTACTTCAATGATTGGAAAAGTAATCAAACCACAACTGAAAACAAACCCAACGCAGAAGTTAAACCAGATAACCAAGCGGAAACGCAAAGTTCAGAGCCAACAAGTACGCTAACCCCAGAGAACCATTTGGCTCCAACCGTGCTTATCGTCGATGATAAAGAAGTGCAACGCACGCTTGTTCAGATGTACCTGAGTCGACTTGGCGTAAATAGCTTACAAGCTAAAAACGGCGAGAATGCCGTCGAGCTGTTCAAAACACACAAGGTCGATTTGATCTTAATGGACGTACAAATGCCGATAATGAATGGTTTTGACGCAAGCCAAATCATCAAGGCACGCTCTCCTCAAACGCCAATCATTGCTTTGTCTGGCGAATCAGGACAGCACGAGTTAGATATGATCAGCAAGTTGATGGATGGTCGCCTAGAGAAACCAACCTCCTTGAACGTGCTGCAACACGTGCTCGATAACTGGCTTGAAAAAAACTGGGCGTCGAATGCTCCCAAAGAAACCGAAGATGAAGAGTAAATTCAGGAAAACACGAATCGCCATTTTTCCAGTTGATTACTGTCTGCCTCACAACTTTCCTTTAATTATTCATCAAAAAGCCAGCCGAACAAGGCTGGCTCTATCAGAACTAAACGCTCTAATTAATCTAAAAGTGAACGAACATAATCAGCGATTTCTTGGTTTTGGCAATGCTCAAACAAGCATTGTTGGAAACGCTCGCTGCCAACCGCTGTTTTCACGAGCTCTTGGTCGATTGATCTTAGCGAATCAATAAAGTTATCTTTGACCACCGCCGCTTTCACTTCATTCAAAATTGCTGCGTTACGTTGCTGTGGTTCTGCACGTTCTAGTGGATACCCATTACCACGCTCGCCTGTGAACGCTTTTTCAAAGATATAACGAATGTTGAGTTCACCTGCCCAGCCAAAGCCTTTAGCAAAAGCGAGAGCGAGAGCATTACCGTTATTGATTTGGTTAAACAAGAAAGCATCTGATGGCTCTAGGCAGTAACCACAAACCACACCCGGATGTAGGTTCAGTGACATCAAAGCACCTTGCCCTGTTCCACATCCCGTCACAACAAAGTCCACAGCCTTTGAGTTGATGAGAATACTAGCCATGATACCTAAGTGGATATACGTTAAGTGGTGATCATTCTCGTCGGTCATACCTAAGTTGAAAACATCATGACCAATGCCACCCGCCACTGACTCTAGCTCAGCTGCAACCATGGCATTTTTACCTGCCTGACTGTTTTCCATCATTAGTGCGATTTTCATTTATGTTCTCCTGCAAGATTGCTGCAAATTTAAAATTCTTAACCGTGTTTGTTACAAGGTCAGTTAACGAGCTAACCAACCACCGTCAACAGCAATGGTATAGCCGTTAATGTAATCCGATGCTGATGAGGCTAAGAACACACAAGGACCTGCGATATCTTGCGGTTTACCCCAACGTTCAGCGGGAATACGCTCAAGAATCGCTTGATTACGCTCAGCATCTTCACGCAGAGCTTGAGTATTGTTCGTTTCCATATAACCGGGGGCTATCGCATTCACGTTGATATTATCGCGCGCCCATTCGTTCGCCATCGCACGTGTCACGCCCATCACAGCACTTTTTGAAGCCGTATAGGAAGGAACTCGAATGCCACCTTGGAATGAGAGCATCGATGCAATGTTAATGATCTTTCCGCCAGTACCTTGAGCCTTAAATTGCTTTGCAACAGCCTGAGACATAAAGAACACCGTCTTGGTGTTCACGTTCATTACGTCATCCCAATCTTGCTCTGAGAACTCAATAGCATCTTGGCGGCGAATAATTCCTGCATTGTTCACGAGAATGTCGACTTGGCCAAACTCAGCCAAAGTGCGCTCTATAACCCCTGGAATGCACGCTTGCTCGAGAAGATCAGCACTCACGTTTAGGAACGAATGACCTGCTGCACTCATTTTCTCAATAGTCTCTTCAGGCTCTGTTCGGTTAACACCGACAACCTTACAACCGGCTTCCGCTAGGCCTAATGCAATACCTTGCCCAAGCCCCGTGTTACAGCCCGTCACTATCGCTACTTTACCTTCCAGACTGAATGACTCTAAGATCATGCTCGCTTCCTCAATTACATTGGATTCATTGCGTATCGTTATTACCAATAATTAAATCATACAATAAGATGTAAATACGAGAGCGACGTTGTAGAAGTTCGATCTTGCACCAAAATCAGTCGAACAAGTGAAACGGCACCACAAACTAAATGAATAGGGGAAAGTGATTTGAAGACGAGAAACCTATAACCCACTATGAACAATGAGTTCGAAGATCACCCAAACCAGATATTTTAGGGATTTGGCAACAATTCCATGATTTAAAAGAGTAAAAGGGTTATACATAATAATGTGTTATCTAAATTACTGAAATTATCATGACGCTCAAAGAGATCCTTAAAATTCCCAATGTCCGCTACTTCTTGATGTTTAGAAGCAGCTACTTTGCGCGTTTTTACTACCCTATATTCACACTACTTTATTTAGATTACGGGTTAACCCTGTCTCAATTCGCGATGCTCAATGTAGTTTGGGCGGCCACCATTGTGCTTGCTGAAGTACCGTCGGGTGCATTCGCCGATACCTTAGGCCGCAAGAAACTGGTGGTGCTGTCTTCGATTGTGATGTTTGTTGAGATCGCAATGATCGCCTTAGTGCCAACCGGAAACCCCGACTTGGTGTTCATAGTCTTTCTGATTAACCGGATTCTCAGTGGCTTAGCGATGGCACTGGCCAGCGGCGCCGACGAGGCATTGGCTTACGACACCTTAAAAGAACAAGGTAATGAAGAGTTGTGGCCGCGAGTGCTGCAAATCCAGCTTCGTGTCGCCTCAACGGTCGGTATCTTTGTCACGCTGATTGGTGCGGCGATGTACGACGTGAACTTTATGACGAACATCTTTCATTTCCTTGGACTAGCCGAACCAGAAAGCACTAAAGACCTGATGCGTATTCCTGTGTTCGCCACCCTATTTGTAGCGATGATCGCTATCTATGCCGCGATTAATATGCGCGAAGAGAAAAAGCTGATGCCAAGCGACCAAACCAAATTGGCAACCACCATCTCAAGTCTTAAATTGACGATCGATGCAGGTAAATGGGTATTCGCTACGCCTTACGTGCTGTTCATCTTGCTCTACTACAGCCTATTCGAACACACCTCACGCATGTTCCTAACCATGAACAGCCAATACTATCTGGCCATTGATATTCCAATTATCTACTTTGGTTTTATTGGTGCGGGTATCAGCTTGCTTAAGATTATATTGGCAGGACAAAGCCGAAGATTAGCAGAGAGTATGGAGGCTAAAACCTTCATTGTGGTTATGGGATTGGCAAGCATGGCGACTTATTACTGGATCAGTTTAGGTTGGTCGATTTACGGAGTCATTCCGGCACTAGTATTAATCTTTATCATCATGACGATGAACATTTTCATCAGCTACCACCTGAATAAAAAAACCGAATCACACAACAGAGCCACCGTTCTTAGTTTCAAAGGTTTGATGTTTAACCTCGGATACGGTCTGATCGGTATCTTGTACGCTTACTACTATAAGTTGGTGTCTCAGGGCTACACCGAACAAGAAATAGAACAGAACCTTGCCTTCTTGGCCTCACTGTCTTCTTTTTTCTATTACTTCACCTTACTGTTCTTTTTGATCAGCGCGCTGTTCTACTTCAAGAACAGAAAAGAAGCGATTTTCTAAACAATCGATTGATGTCGAGTGACAAGTAAATGAAGCCGTTAAGGTTTACAGCGCAAGTTTTAAAGACCGAATATTCTTCAAAACCGAGCGATTCACGCAACTGACTATTGCTTATTAAAAGAACAAGTCGCTTCTTATATTGGTTTTATTTGTTAATATAATCAGCAAATTACATAACACATGGACGCGTCATGTCTTTTAGTTGGATAGCCTTTACTCTCCTTGCTGCCTTTAGCCAATCTTGGCGCAATGCCTTTCAAAGTAAATTAAGTGGCACCATGAGCGTGGCTGGCGTGACGTTGGCGCGTTTTATTTGGGCTGGCCCAATCGCCCTTATTTACCTCTACACCCTCTATCAATGGCAGCCAGTCTCCGCACCGGATTTTTCGGGTGAGTTTGTTTTCTATATTGTTGCTGCCGCCATCATGCAGATCCTCGCGACCGGCTTAATGGTGATGCTGTTCAAGCTAGAAAACTATGCGATAGGCGCAGGATTAGCCAAGTGTGAAGCCCCCGTGTCTGCGGTGCTATCCGTATTGTTTTTTGGTACTGCTTTGACACTAACAGGTTGGGTCGGCGTACTTATTGGTACTTTAGGCGTGCTAATCATGAGTAGCGCTTCTGGCTGGCGAAGCTTGTCCCCAAAAGTGTTCTTATTAGGTATGGCGTGTAGCACCGCCTTTGCTTTAACGTCTCTTTGGGTACGGGAAGCAAGTTTGAGCATAGGGTTGCCGTTCCCTCATAGCGCTGCTTGGGTGCTGTTCCTCGTCATTTCCCTTCAGACAGTGATTATCTGTACGTATCTCTTTTTCAGAGAACGCGACACGCTGCGCCTGATATTCAAGAAGTCGAAACTGGTCGTAATGACAAGCCTAGCGAGTGTTATCGGTTCTCTGGGTTGGTTTAGCGCAATGTCACTTCAAGCCGTTCCGTACGTAAAGACGCTTGGGCAAGTCGAAGTGATCTTCATGGTGTTGATATCCTACTTCTGGTTAGGACAAAGCATCGCACGCAAAGACATTCTTGCACTCATCTTACTCTCTATTGCAGCGGTATTGGTGATGTGGCAGTGACGATCTCGTTAATATGACTAGGACAAATTGAAGTCATATTGCGACCGTTTGTTTTCGCTTGATATAACGCTTTGTCGGCTCGAGTAATAAACCCATCCCAATTCTCATGTGGGTGAAGCTGAGCGACACCGAAACTCGACGTCAGAAACATCTCATTCCCTTGTACGGCTGAGATCTCTGAAATAGACAATCGCAGCTTACAAGCAATAGCCTGTGCTTGTAGGAAATTAACATTGGGCAATAAAATCATTATCTCGTCTCCGCCAAAACGAAACGCACTGGCTGTTGGCGATGTTTTGATTGCACTTTGAACCATTTCAGCAAAAGACTTGATCACGAGATCACCCACAATGTGTCCGTGTTGGTCATTGATCGACTTAAAGTTATCAATATCCATCATAATGGCACTAACAGGTGCAGTCCCCGCCTGCTTCATGATAACTGGAACCATCTCATCTAATGCTCTGCGGTTTCCCAGTACCGTTAGAGGATCGCTGTAGGACAGCTCGTGAATAGAACTAAGCAACCTTGCGTTAATCAGCCAAAGCATTGTAAAGCTCATCGACACAATAAGAACGATGCTCACTAAAAAGGCAAGTTGATGAATGAGAGTGGCCGCCATGAAATCCTGGAGATCAGCGGAAAATAGTGTCACCACAACTCGAAAAACCATAAACCCGCCATATATCGTAAATGACAAGGCCATCATCCGAATACCTAGAGTCAAGTCATCACGCCGGCCCTTTAATACCGCAAAGGCAGTGCAAAGAGTCACAAAAGCCAGATATAAACTAATGAGGATAATTCGAGCCTTTATGGAAGGCTCATAGAACGTGAAGTAAATAAAACATGGCAAAAGAGCCAACATCATTAGACTACTGAGGTAGGTGCATTTGAGAGAGTATTCTCGAAACAGACATAAGCTATACAAGGCGAGATGAAAACCAAGCGCAATGACCATATTGGCACCAATAACGGTGACCCAATCAGGGAACTCCCCTCTTAGGCTCAACATCAACGGCCCAGTTCCGATAACAAATATTGAAATGGAAAAGATTGAAAGCCCTTTAATGGACTGTTGAGTGAATTGAAATAACAACAAGCCAATACAGTAAATGAAAGAGAACAAAATAATAATAAAATTAAGTGTTCTCATATCCAGCGAAAAACCATCCATGATTTTCTATCTTCCATACGCAACCAAATTTCAACATGGTCAATAATCATGCAAACCACAAAAACATTCACCATGTGAATAATGCCGTTCACTTAAGAG
>NZ_JBFRLK010000116.1:0-6297 GCF_041469805.1 Vibrio sp. 10N.286.48.C11
GCGAAATCTTTAGCAACACCACCGTACACTTTTGCAAGAGTAGTACAGATAGCAGCAGTTAGAGTTGTTTTACCGTGGTCAACGTGGCCGATAGTACCAACGTTTACGTGCGGTTTCGTACGTTCAAATTTTTCTTTAGACATGGGGTGTCCCTCTAGGTACGGATTAGGTGGCTTAAAATAAGACCACGCAACCAAAAAAAATGGTTTTCTTTATTAAAGGAGAAGAAGCTTTAGACTGGTGCTAATACCCAGAGTCGAACTGGGGACCTCACCCTTACCAAGGGTGCGCTCTACCGACTGAGCTATATCAGCACACAAAATGAGTTGGAGCGTGCAGCGGGAATCGAACCCGCATCATCAGCTTGGAAGGCTGAGGTAATAGCCATTATACGATGCACGCAACACGTAACTCTGTTTGAGCTATTTAACCTTTAGAATATGGTGGAGAGGGACGGATTCGAACCATCGAAGGCAGTGCCAACAGATTTACAGTCTGCTCCCTTTGGCCACTCGGGAACCTCTCCAAATTTTGAGCTTTCTCTCGCTTGCCTTATAGGAAGGGAGAAAGTGGTGCCGACTACCGGAATCGAACTGGTGACCTACTGATTACAAGTCAGTTGCTCTACCTACTGAGCTAAGTCGGCACAAGTGGGGCGCATTTTATTGAATGATTTTCCACCTTGCAATAGTAAATTGAAAAAAAGTGCAAAATTCTCTTACCAAACTCCTACATACGCCAATTTAGCTCAAGGTTTCCATCTTTAACACGCATCTAGCACAGGAAGATATTTTATTTATCTATCGCTTGATGTATTTTCCATGCACTTGTTTTGTTATCCACTATAGAGTTTTGTATGAGCCCATTTATGTCATTTGACCGCGAACGTTGGTCTGAGCTAAGGAATTTAGTTCCGATGACACTTTCTGAGAGCGACTTAAAAGAGCTTCAAGGCATCAATGAAAAGCTCACAATGGAAGAGGCAGTAGAGATCTATCTACCGCTATCTCGTCTATTGAACCTCTATGTGGCAGCCAGACAGAATAGAAACTCGGTACTCCACCAATTTCTAGATAAGAAAGAGAAAGCGCCACCTTTTATCATCGGTATTGCGGGTAGCGTAGCTGTTGGCAAAAGTACCACTGCGCGTCTGCTTAAAGCCCTACTCTCTCGCTGGGAAAACCACCCAAAAGTTGAACTAGTGACAACCGATGGCTTTTTATATCCAAACGAGGTGTTAGAAGAGAAAGGGTTGATGAGCAAAAAGGGCTTTCCTGAATCTTACGATATCAAGCGTTTAGTGAACTTTGTTTCGGATGTAAAAGCTTGCAAGAGAAATGTCACAGCCCCTGTTTACTCGCATCTTACGTACAATATTACTGATGACGTTAAGTGCGTCGACCTACCAGATGTGCTTATTATTGAAGGGCTTAATGTTTTACAAACCGGAATGAATTATCCACACGAGCCACATCGCGTGTTTATTTCAGACTTCCTTGATTTCTCACTCTATGTTGACGCTGATAGCCAACAAATCAAAGAATGGTACGTCAATCGCTTTATGAAATTCCGCGATGGCGCGTTTACTAAGCCTGGCTCTTACTTTAGTCATTACACTAAATTATCGAACCAAGCCGCATTGGACAAAGCAGAAGGTATCTGGAGTTCAATTAATGGCTTGAACCTTGAACAAAATATCCTTCCGACAAGAGAAAGGGCTCACCTGATTCTACGTAAAGGCGCAGATCATATGGTTGAAGAAGTGTTACTAAGAAAATAGTAACGCCTTAGTCGCCTTTTCTTAGCGATATCTCGCCACCAATATAGCTCTCGACACCATTCTCAGTTTTGAGCAATACAGCACCTTGTTCATCGATGCCTTGAACAACACCTTCAATTTCTCTAGGTCCAATGATCAATCTAACATTGCGACCTAAGAAATTATCCAAGCGGTTCCAACGCTCTAAAAAATTGGACATTCCTTTCAACTCGTAGTCGACAAGTGACTTATCCCAAGCATTGATCAGAGCCTGCGCTAACTGGTTACGGTCTGGCACCTTCCCATCACACACTTCTTTAAGGGAAGTCCATGGCTGGCCAATACCTGATGTTGTTGGATCCATGGATAGGTTTAGCCCTAAACCAATCACAATATGCGCAGCGCCGCCAGACTGTCCTGACAGCTCGACCAAGATACCTGCAAGCTTCTTGTCATTGTGGTAAAGGTCGTTCGGCCATTTAAGCTTTACACCTTCTACGCCCATCTCTTCCAAAGCTTCAACAACAGCTACACCAACCACAAGGCTTAAGCCCATTGCGGCAGCCATCCCCGCGTCGAGTCTCCAATACATTGAAAGATAGAGGTTTGCACCAAATGGTGATACCCACTCTCGTCCACGGCGTCCACGACCCGCAGCTTGATATTCAGCAATACAGACAGAACCCGATTCGAGGGTGTTAGTGCGCTCTAATAGGTGTTGGTTTGTAGAACCTATGATGGGAATGAGTTCAAGAGAAGCATCGCGACTAACTGCAGACAATTTGTCTTGGTCAAGCATATCCAAACGACTGGCTAGTTTGTAACCCTTGCCTTGTACTCGGTAGATATCTAAACCCCACTCTTGAATACCTTTAATGTGCTTACTGATAGCCGCTCGTGATACGCCAATCATTTCACCTAGGTCTTCACCTGAATGAAACTCACCGTCAGCAAGACATCTCAATAGTGCAAGCTTGGTACTGTGCTCTCTCATGCCAATGACTCCAAAGCCTTATCCAAGTTTGTCTCGCAGTCTCGTCCCATAAAGCGCACTTCATGTTCCAATCGAATATCGAATTTATTCAAAACGGACTGGCGCACTCGCTCTGCAAGCTTAAGGATATCCACAGCAGAAGCCTCATCATAATTGATAATAACCAATGCTTGGTTGGGGTGAACCTGAGCGCCACCTTCTGTCACACCCTTGAACTGGCATTGATCAATCAGCCAGCCAGCAGCAACTTTGATCATGTCATTACTCTCATAACCAACCATATTTGGATATAGAGCTAACAAGCGATCAAAATGATCTTTGGTGATCACAGGGTTTTTGAAGAAGCTACCCGCATTCCCTTGTACTCTAGGGTCTGGCAGCTTACTTGAACGGATAGCACACACTTCATCAAATATAGTGCGAGGGGAGAGCGTATCGGCTGCTAGGCTTTTTAACGGGCCATAGTGATTGCATGGCTCCCACTCTTTCGGCAACGTTAAACCAATCGCAACAACAATCGCTTTATCGTAGAGAGCGTGTTTGAAAATAGAATCTCGGTAACCAAAGAGACACTCTTCTTTGCTTAATCGCTTAACTGTATAAGTATCCAGACACAGGATATCGACATACTCGCATACGTCTTGTAGCTCAACACCATACGCACCAATATTCTGAATCGGAGCAGAGCCGGAACAGCCGGGTATCATTGCTAGGTTTTCTAGACCACCCAGCCCTTTATCCACACTCCACTCAACCAAGCTTGGCCAATCCTCGCCACCACTCACATGCAGTAGGTGATGACTGTCCGTCTCGGCCAGCTCAATCCCGGCTAATTTATTCACGATGACCAGGCCAGCGAAGTGCTCAGTAAAAAGCATATTACTGCCCTTACCCAGTATTAACTTAGGCAAAGCTGACCATTTAGGGTCTTTGTAAAGCGAAATAAGTTCTTCGGTAGTGGTGACTTCAACCAACGCATCACACGTCTGATCGATGGAAAAAGTATGAACATTTTTTAAACTAGCATTGAGATGGAATTGCATGGCGATATTCAATTAACTTACACTGCGGTCATTCTACAGCAGATAAACCAATGGCGCAGTGACTGAATGAACAATGTCATCATTACTCAATTAGACCCAGTAAAGGTTCCCCTAGTTAAACGTTTCTATAAAGAACATTACCCAACGGGAAAAGCGAATAAGAGTGAACTGATCTATTCGTTATTGCTGAATAACGAACTGTGCGGTGTCGTGCGTTTTCGTACAATAGAAAATAATCGCTTACTTACCGGTATGGCGATATCAAAACAACATCGTGGTCAGCAATTAGGCTCCCAGCTTATGGATTATTGTGCGCAACATACGCTTACGGAAGATGATTACTGCTTTGCGTACGCTCATCTCACCAATTTTTACGCGCGACACAAATTCGTACAAGTAGACCCTAAAGATCTACCAAATGGTTTAAGAGTTTTATACGAGCGCTATTCGAATAGCGGAAAAGATCTCATTCCTATGCATTATCAGCAAAATTGTTAGAGAATGCCTCGATTATCTAGTATTTGGTGCTATCCCTTTGGTAAAATTAAAGGTTCGCAATTTTGCATATTTTTAAGGTAAAACAGTCAATATGATTGCCAGTAGGAATCCATTCATACAGTTGCCAACCATAGCGCAGAATCCTGACAAGTTTGAAGTACTACTATCAGCGCAAGAGTTTCGAACTCGCCTACTTGATGAAATATCTCGCGCAACGACTCGTATTAGTTTAGTCGCTTTGTATCTTGAAGATGATGAGGCTGGCCGTGAGATCCTAACTGCCTTATATGAAGCAAAGCAAAAGAATCCAGAATTAGACGTGAGCGTTTGTGTCGATTGGCACCGGGCGCAGCGTGGATTGATTGGCGCAGAGTCTTCTGAAGGCAATGCAGCCATGTATAAAGAGTTCGCAGAGAAATATCAACATTCTGTGCCTGTCTATGGCATTCCCGTTCGCGGCAAAGAAGTCTTTGGCGTATTGCACTTAAAAGGCTTTATCGTCGATGATAGCGTGATATACAGCGGTGCAAGCCTTAACAATATCTATCTGAATTACCATGACCGCTATCGCTTTGATCGTTACCATGTTTTAAACAATGCAGCTCTTGCTGACTCAATGTTTGCCTACGTACACGAACAGATGGTTGCGGACAGCGCTGTTTATGACCTGGCTGATAAGAACAAGCCTGCGACCAAAGAACTGAAACCAGCGATTCGTCAGTTTCGAGCATCATTGGCAAGGTCTCAGTATCAATTCGAAGGGCAAGAGGTTTCAGCAGAGCAAGTGGCTGTAACACCATTGGTTGGTATCGGTAAAAGACGTAACCGTCTGAATCAGGGAATCAACCAACTCGTCGCTCAAGCTAAAGATGAAATCTTCATCTGCACACCTTACTTCAACTTCCCACCTAGCCTAGCTAAAGAAGTGAAGAAAGCACTTAAGCGTGGCGTAAAGGTCAGCATTGTTGTTGGTGATAAGACAGCGAATGATTTCTTTATCTCACCAGAAGAAGAGTTTAAAACGATTGGTGGTTTGCCATACCTTTACGAACTGAACTTACGCCGTTTCGCTAAAGCGAATGAAGCTCATATTGCTAGCCGTAATCTATCAATTCGACTTTGGCAACACGATTCCAATAGCTTCCACCTAAAGGGCATTTGGGTAGATAAGCGCTACATGCTACTAACAGGTAATAATCTAAATCCACGCGCATGGAAGTTGGATCTAGAGAACGGTATCTTTATCCAAGATAACTACCATCACCTAACAGACAAGTTTCAGGCTGAAGTGGATAACATCCTTCAACACACTCAGCTTATCTGTACTTATAAGCAGTTAGACAAGGTAGAGAGCTACCCGATGGAAGTTCAGAAGTTGATTCGTAAGATCACTCGTGTGAAAGCCGATAGGGTGCTTAAGCAAATACTGTAGTCGATGTATTAGAGACACTATTTATCAACGCCTAGCAAACGCTAGGCGTTTTTGTATCTACGAGATAGCTATTTAGGTTTGTTTGATGGTCTTTCGAATCAACATCTCTATTTATGCACAGTGAGTGTGATAGCTTGAAGTGTTAAGCATCCTACCTTTTCCTTAGTCAGTCTCAGGGTTCCAGATACGTGTATCAGGTATGGTTTAGATAGCAGCTAAACGAGTACCAATACGAACATAATCGACAATTACCCTTTACGTATTCAAGCAATAAAGTCTCACTCCTTAGGGCGAAGTACGTACGCGATAGAGAATTTCACATAGTAAAACAATCAGATTAGTGCTCTGCTCTATTTAGCTTAAGAGTTAGAAGTGACCACCTATATTCCCAAGCAGCACCTCCCGATATATAGAGAAGTACTTCATAGCTAGCGATAAGGATCTACTACTAAAACCCAAAACACATACGCAGGAAACGACGAAAGCCTAGTCGTCAGACTAGGCTTTCTGATATGTGCCGGAATAGCATGAAGTGCAGGGGCTCGGTGTCTTTATACCAATTAAAGTAAAA
>NZ_JBFRLK010000117.1:0-704 GCF_041469805.1 Vibrio sp. 10N.286.48.C11
TTCGCAGAGACCGTATCGGTTCCATCTGACACATCGAAGCCGAAGTTTACGTCACCATTGAAGTTTTCATTTGGCGCAAAGGTGTATGTGCCATTACCGTTGTCGGTAAGAATACCGTCACCGCCATCGTAGGTCACACCTTCAACCGTTAGGTTGTCGCCTTCAATATCAGTCGCACCTGTTAACAGGTCTGCATCAGTGAAGATGAGTGTGCCGTCTTCTTCAACGCTGAACTGTTGATCTTGAGGGACTGGCAGGTCATTAACTGGGTTAACGGTTAGGTCAGCCGATGCTTGAACCGTATTGGTACCATCTGAGATATCGAAGCTGATATCAATGTCGCCATTGAAGTTCTCATCTGGCGTAATCGTGAAACTGCCATCATCGTTTTGAGTAACGGTTGCATCACCGCCAACCGTTAGGCCGCTAGCAGTCAGGTCATCGCCTTCCACGTCAGAGGCTTGAGAAAGCAGCTGCTCTTGGCTTAGACGAATCGAACCATCTTCGTCGATTGAGTACGCTAAATCGCCTGACACAGGTGCATCATCAACCGCAGTTACACTCACATCGATGTTTGCTGACACCGTATCGGTGCCGTCAGAGACATCGAAGCCGAAGTTTACGTCGCCATTGAAGTTCTCATTTGGCGCAAAGGTGTATGTACCATTACCGTTGTCGGTAAGAATACCGTCACCGCCATCGTA
>NZ_JBFRLK010000117.1:1541-1764 GCF_041469805.1 Vibrio sp. 10N.286.48.C11
ACTGGCAGGTCATTAACTGGGTTAACGGTTAGGTCAGCCGATGCTTGAACCGTATTGGTACCATCTGAGATATCGAAGCTAATATCGATATCACCATTGAAGTTCTCATCTGGCGTGATGGTGAAGCTGCCGTCATCATTAGCTACAACCGTCGCATCTCCACCAACCGTAAGGTCGCTAGCCGTAAGGTCATCGCCTTCCACATCTGATGCTTGAGAAAGCA
>NZ_JBFRLK010000118.1:0-1319 GCF_041469805.1 Vibrio sp. 10N.286.48.C11
ACAGGCGCATCATCAACGGCAGTCACACTTACATCGATGTTTGCTGACACCGTATCGGTGCCGTCTGATACATCGAAGCCGAAGTTTACGTCGCCATTGAAGTTTTCATTCGGCGCAAAGGTGTAAGTCCCGTTGCCGTTGTCGGTCAAGATACCGTCGCCGCCATCGTAGGTCACACCTTCAACCGTTAGGTTGTCGCCTTCAATATCAGTCGCACCTGTTAATAGGTCTGCATCGGTGAAGATAAGCGTTCCATCTTCTTCAACACTGAACTGTTGATCTTGAGGTACTGGCAAATCATTTACTGGGTTAACGGTTAGGTCTGCAGAAGCTTGAACCGTATTGGTGCCATCAGAGATATCGAAGCTGATATCGATGTCACCATTGAAGTTCTCATCTGGCGTGATGGTGAAGCTGCCGTCATCATTAGCTACAACCGTCGCATCTCCACCAACCGTTAGGCCGCTAGCAGTAAGGTCATCGCCCTCTACGTCAGATGCTTGTGATAGCAATTGCTCTTGGCTTAAACGGATAGAACCGTCTTCATCGATTGAGTACGCCAGGTCACCCGATACAGGCGCATCATCAACGGCAGTTACGCTTACGTCGATGTTGGCAGAGACCGTATCGGTGCCGTCTGATACATCAAAACCGAAGTTTACGTCGCCATTGAAGTTTTCATTTGGCGCAAAGGTGTACGTGCCGTTACCGTTGTCGGTAAGAATACCGTCACCGCCATCGTAGGTCACACCTTCAACCGTTAGGTTGTCACCTTCAATGTCTGTCGCGCCTGTAAGCAGATCCGCGTCTGTGAACAGTAAAGTACCGTCTTCTTCAACACTGAATTGCTGATCTTGAGGAACTGGCAGGTCATTGATTGGGTTAACGGTTAAATCGGCAGAAGCTTGAACGGTATTGGTACCATCTGAGATATCGAAGCTGATATCAATGTCGCCATTGAAGTTCTCATCTGGCGTGATGGTGAAACTGCCATCATCGTTAGCTACAACCGTCGCATCACCACCAACCGTTAGGCCGCTAGCAGTAAGGTCATCGCCTTCAACATCAGATGCTTGTGATAACAGTTGCTCTTGGCTTAGACGAATCGAACCATCTTCATCGATTGAGTACGCTAAATCGCCTGACACAGGTGCATCATCAACGGCAGTTACACTCACATCGATGTTTGCTGACACCGTATCGGTGCCGTCTGATACATCGAAGCCGAAGTTTACGTCGCCATTAAAGTTTTCATTCGGCGCAAAGGTGTAAGTCCCGTTGCCGTTGTCGGTCAAGATACCGTCGCCGCCATCGTAGGT
>NZ_JBFRLK010000119.1:0-2751 GCF_041469805.1 Vibrio sp. 10N.286.48.C11
CAGGTGCCGCCTATCCGACAGATACGTGTTACGTAACACCTTATCAAGAGCAAGTAATTACTGGTGAGATCACCAAGCAATTTTGTCGAATCAGCCACAAGGTACTAAAAAGGGAACGGAATCACACAATTCATAGGTTTCTATACGCTTATTATCACACATTTAGTGAAAGTAAATTTCTTTCATACATAGATGGACCAGAATTACATTTTCACAAAAATATCAATTTATGGTTGTTTTACGCGATATCAAGATATGGTTGTTTTTATTTAAGTATATGATTTTAAATGATTCATTATTATCATTTAATGGTTGTTTCAACAAATAGTTTGAAAATCAAGAGCCGCTAAAGCGGCTCTTTTTTTACGTGAAATTGATAAAATCAATGTCATTAAACCTGCGCGCTAATAATCTGTCTAATTTTCAGAAGACGCTGGATTTAGAATGTGACTAACAGATTTAATGATCGCAGGAACTATGATGGTTATTAGTACTAACGTGAATAATGATGCCTCAAACCAGTGCCAACCTAATATACTTGTAGTATAAAAGTAAGCGCCTAAAGAGAGTGGCAGCGTCAAATTAAACACGATTAAGACGATTAACGCAGCTCCTGCCCATACCACAGGGTGAGATCTCACATGTTTCCTAGGGCTTTGTTGATGAAATATTAAACGGCATGATTAATTTATGATTGCTTGTGTCAAAGGCTTAAACTTTCTTTATTTTCGACTGAACTAATCCTGATTTTGGTGATCTGATCATTATCTATTTACAACTCAACCTACACTACAATGACACTTCTTGAACGCCTTAACCGCATACCTGATCCACGCAATGATATTAACTTTAAACACGACTTAGTTGATGTCGTATTTCTAGTATTTTCCGCTGTGCTTAGTGGGGCTACAGGATGGAAGTCTATTCAAGACTTCGGTGAAAGCCAAATAGACTGGTTGAGACAATATCGTGGATTTAAAAACGGCATTCCTAAACGACACTGTATTGCTAACATTATCAGTGCTTTAGATAGTAATTCTTTACTAGATGCCTTGTTTGAGTGGTTAAATTCTGAACGAAAACGAACAGAAAAAACAGTTTTAGCAATAGATGGTAAGGCTTTACGTGGAACTAAAATAAATGGGTTGAAAAGCATGCTACACGTTGTCAATGCGTATGATGTTGAAAGTGGGCTAATGCCACGGCAAGATCATTATAAATTGGAACTTTTAAGTGAAGGTGCGATCAGATCAATGAGTAATCACTTATTGTAGCGTTTAAAGTATGAACGACTCTTTTCTCCAACATTTTGAAGCCATTGAAGACCCACGTATTGACCGATGCAAGCGACATGAACTTCTCGATATTATCCTTCTAGCCGTCAGCGCTGTCCTGTCAGGAGCGAAGGCTGGGAGCAGATTGAAGATTTTGGCATTCATCGTCTAAATTGGCTTCGACGTTATCGTCCCTTCGAATATGGTATTCCACGCCATGATACCATCGCTCGAGTTATATCTCGCCTTAAGCCAGAAGAAATAGAGACAGCGTTTCAACGCTGGATGAGCTGTCTTATTGAGTCTACTGGAAGTGATGTAATTGCCATTGATGGCAAAACTGCTCGACGCTCTTTTGATACGCGCGAAAGGCAAAATCCACTCCATGCGGTCAGCGCTTGGAGTAGTCAACATCAGCTCGTTCTCGGGCAAGTCGCGGTTGATGAGAAGAGCAATGAGATATCCGCTATCCCAAGGTTGCTCACATTACTTGATATTGAGAACTGCATCATCACGCTAGACGCAATGGGGTGTCAAAAAGACATCGCTAAGCAGATTGTTAAAGGTAAAGCGGATTACGTATTAGCCTTAAAAGGCAATCACTCTGGAATGAAAGCAGAGCTTGAAGCTTGGTGGCACAAATCAATGCGAGAAGGCACAACTTCTGAAACGTATGACGAGTACAGTGAAGTAAGTGCAGGGCATGGACGTATTGAAACTCGTCATTGCGAGCAGTTAATCATTGATAGAGCCTGGTTAGACAAAGATTATCGCTGGGATGGCTTACAGAGTGTAATCAAAGTGACCGCCACCGTTGAAGAAAAATTAAGTGGTAAAAAATCGGAAGAAACTCGATGGTATATCAGTTCATTAGCCCTCAACGCGCAACAAGCACTCGATGCAGTAAGAAGCCACTGGCAGGTAGAAAGTATGCATTGGATGTTAGATGTAACGTTTAGAGAAGATGAGTCACGTATCCGCAGAGGCACAGGAGCTTTAGCTTTCAATGTCCTGAGGAAAATCGCACTAAGTCTTTTTAAACAAGATACAAGTAAAAACATCAGCATGGTAAGAAAGAGGAAGATAGCGGCTCTTGATGATGAGTACCGCTCGGTTCTTTTAAACGCTGGAATTAAAATGCTCTAGCCGTGGGGCTAATGCTTTATCAACAATCGACTCATGGCAAAGGTAAAGAAATTAGTTTATGTCGTGATGTTTTAGATGCTTTAGTCCTAAAAGATGCAATAGTCACCTTGGACTCGCTGCATTGCTTAGCGCCAACAATGGCGCAAATCACGGAAAAGAATGGTGACTTCACCATTCAGCTAAAAAAGAACCAACCCAATCTTTTTGAGCATGTGAAAGAAGCTTTTTCAGCTGTTTATAATCAGCCAGAGAACATGGCTGAATGCACCCAAAAAAATGAGGGGCATGGCCGAAAAGAATGTCGGAATATCGTATCCGCCCCATGAACCCA
>NZ_JBFRLK010000120.1:0-26585 GCF_041469805.1 Vibrio sp. 10N.286.48.C11
CCGAACTGTTATCACTAGGATAAATACAAATGAACGCACTGAACGACCAACTCAAAACCCTCCGCTTGAGCCATGCAGTGAAAGCGTTAGAGCAGCAACAAGAACAACTAAGCACCTACGCAGAGCTGAATTTAGAGGAAAGGCTAAGCCTACTTCTGGAAAGTGAAATTTTGAATCGCAATCAGACAAAAATCCAACGCTTAAAACGACAAGCCAAACTGAGAGTGGATGCTCAACCGAGCCAACTCATCTACAAGGAGGGACGAAATTTCAATCGCTAACAGATGAGCGAACTTCTAACGGGCAGTTATCTACATAAGCACCAGAACATCTTGACCACAGGCCCAACAGGTGCTGGTGAAACGTATGTTGGCTGTGCACTGACAACCAGTGCCTGCGACCAACAACACACGGTCAGATACTACCGATTAACTCGCCTGCTTGATGACCTGACCGCAGGTAGCCTGGATGGCAGCTATCAGAAGCAACTACAATCGTTGGCTAAGAAAGCTCTACTAATCCTCGACGACTGGGGGGATGGAAAAACTGACTCAAGAGCATGCTGGTCACTTGTTAGAAGTGCTTGAAGACCGTTACCAAAACAGCAGCACAATCGTCATCAGCCAGTTACCTGTAAAGGAGTGGTACAACATGATCGGCAACGCCACTGTTGCAGACGCTCAAATGGATCGCGTAGTTCACAATAGTCATCGATTAGAACTGGGAGGTGAATCAATGAGAAAACTGGCGCAATCCGATCACTTAGAGTAAAAATAGGAAGAGAGAAAAACGGCAGGATCAAGTGATCGGAATAAACCGAAACGAGCGATCGCAATCACCGAAATACGCAATACTTCATTCATTTTCATAAGCTTAAACACCCTGAACAGATGCATGCCGCTGAAGTTGTCTCCTTTCTTTCTCATTTAGCTAATCAACAAAAAGTAGCCATCAATACTCAAAAGGTAGCTCTCAATGCTCTAGCCTATTTATACAATCAATTTATTAAGCAACCTCTAGGAGACTTAGGGTTTAGCTATGCGACTCGGTCTCGAAAAATTCCTAGCGTACTCAATCATGCGGAAGCTATCTCGGTGATCAATGAAATAGATCCTAAATATCAACTGTTTTTTCGCTTGTTGTATGGTTCAGGTTTGAGAGTATCGGAATGCCTGAGGCTTCGAGTACAAGATATAGATCTAAAACAAGGGTCTCTCACTGTTCACAATGGGAAAGGAAATAAAGACCGAGTGACAATTTTAAGTTTTTCACTCACTGAAGCTATACAAGACAAAATTTCACAAGTTGCAGTTCTGCTCGCTAAAGATAACTTGAATGGGTTTGGGCCATCTTTGCCTCACCGATTAGGTAAAAAATACCCTAGTGCCTATCGACAACTTGCTTGGATGTACCTATTCCCATCAAAATCCGTCACTCAACACTCTGAGTCGGGGATCGTATGCCGACACCACCTACATGATTCGGTACTCCGAAAAACGCTGAAGAAGGCGACTAACTCTAATAAATTGCGCCACAAGCGAATTAGTTGTCATACTTTCAGGCACAGTTTTGCTACGCAACTTCTAAAGTCAGGCTCCGATATCAGAACGGTTCAAGAGCTACTGGGGCACAGTGATGTTAAGACAACTCAGATTTACACTCACGTTATTGGGCAACACTTTAGTGGCACGACTAGCCCGCTAGACGGCTTATAACGAAACTCCCTCATCGATAGTTGAACCTTGGCTTGATGGCTTCTGTCTGACAAGGTTGTCTGATATGGTGGCGGCAGAACTTCAGCAATTGTTTAGATAGTATTGAATATGAAAACACTAACCATACTTGATGGCGGCATGGGCCGAGAACTCAAAGAAATTGGCGCGCCATTTTCTCAACCGCTTTGGAGTGCTCAAGCGCTGATTGAAGCACCCGAATTTGTTAGCCAAGCGCATCAAAACTTTGTCGATGCAGGTGCTGAAATCCTAATCACCAATAGCTACGCCTGTGTGCCTTTTCATTTGGGTGAAGAGCTGTTCGAGCAACGCGGTTTTGAACTAGCCACACTGTCTGGTGAGCTGGCTAAAGCAGTTGCTAACAATGCTTCTCACACCGTAAAAGTGGCGGGCGCGATTCCACCGCCATTTGGCAGCTACCGACCAGACTTATTTAAGGTAGAAGAGGCAGCGCCAATCATTCAAACGCTTTACGATGCCCAGGATCCAAACATCGATCTTTGGATAGCGGAAACCATCTGCAGCCTGCAAGAGTTCGAATCCATTCATGCGGTACTTAAACAGTCCGATAAGCCTTGTTACTACGCATTCAGTTTGGAAGATACCAAGGGCGATTCTGCCAATATTCGTTCTGGCGAGAGCGTAACAGACGCCATCAAACTTGCCTGCCAATCAAACGCGACAGGCATTATGTTTAACTGTTCAGTGCCTGAAGTGATGGATCAAGCCATTATCGATGCCAAGAAAGTGATCGATGAGCTAGGCAGTGATTTAGAAGTTGGTGTCTATGCCAACAATTTTGCGCCTATCAGCAACGAACATGAAGCGAATGATATGTTTCAGGAGATGCGTGAGCTGGATGGCCAAGGTTACTTAACTTACGCTAAACGCTGGCATGCACTGGGCGCGAATATTATCGGTGGCTGTTGTGGCATCGGGCCAAAACACATTAAAGCCCTAGCCGATTGGAAACACTCAATACAGAGCTAATCCTGAGCTTCAACTAGAATAAAATAAATAGAGAACAGGTTGAGAAATCTGTTCTCTATTTGTATGTGACGTCTCTGAGTACACTGATACAAAACAACGATTTGGAGTAACTGATGAGCGACACGCAACGAAAAATTAAATGGGGTATCGCAGGGCTAGGCAATATCGCCAATCGATTCGCTACCGCAGTCACAGAGCATTGTCTGCATGGTGAGCTTGATGCGGTTGCCGCCAGAGATCACTCACGCGCAGCCACGTTCGCCAACAAGTTTGCTTGCGACAAGGCTTATGGTTCTTATGAAGAGATGGCGAATGACCCAAGTGTTGAAGCGGTTTACATCGCTACGGTTCACCCATACCACCAGCCACTCACTGAGTTGTTTCTAAAGAATAAAAAACATGTATTGGTCGAGAAGCCGGCTTTTACCAACCTTGCTGACTGGCTTGAGATGAAAGCTCTCGCCAAGCAAAATGGCGTGATGCTGTTAGAAGCAATGAAAACCGTGGTGTTTCCCGCATATCGTGAGCTCCAATCATTCTTGGTCGATAACAACATTCAGATAGATTCAATCGAAGCTAGCTTTGGTAATCATCATGACTATGAGCCCGATTTGTTTATCTTCAATCCGGATTTGTCAGGCGGAGCAACACTCGATGTTGGGGTCTATGGGCTTTGGTTCTTTTACGATCTGTGCCGAACGCTGGGTGTAAACCCTTCAAAACCTCAGGTAGAGATGTCGTGTCTTTATGAGGGAGCGAATGTTGATACCAATGCATGCTTTACATTCTCTGGTGATATAAGCGGTAAGATATCGGCATCAACAGTGCAAAACCTTCCCCGATCAGCACACTTGAGTGGACCTGAAACCAAAATCACCATTCACGAAAAATGGTGGAATCCGGCCTTTATTGAGATTGAACATCAAGGCAAAAAGTCGACCATTAACTACCGAGTGATAGGGAATGGATTCGAGTTTGAAATCGACCATTTTTCAGATTTGGTGCTTCAAGGCAAAACTGAATCGAATATCCTGAGCTCAGAGATAACCTCTCGAGTTCTCGATACGATGGAAAACGCACTGATTGATTCTGGCTATTCACATTTAACTCAACCTCGTCGTTAGGAAAAGCAAATTGGGCAACCTTAAGCGTAAGCTTGAACTGTATGAAAAGATATTTCAGGCTTTTGGGCCTGGAGTATCACATTGTCAGGTCAACCAACTGGCCACACTGCTGCACGTGAGTGAACGTCACGTTCAGACCTTACTCAAAGCGATGACAGCACAAGGCTGGATTGAGTGGCAAGCTAGCTCAGGCCGCAGCAAGAAGGCACAACTCACGTGTCTGGTTGAACCCATTGAGGCGTGTTACCAATACGCACAAACCCAAGCTGACGCAGGCAACATAGAACAGGTGTTTAGCACCTTGAGCTTCAACGGCCGCAATGCTGGCACTGAGTTGCAAGCCTTTCTAAGCAATACCAATCCGTCGACGCAGAATATCGCGTACATCCCGTTTCACCGAGAACTCGAAGCGCTTCACCCTCAACGCGTGCTTAGACGCACCGAACGCTTCTTAGTGATGCAAGTTTGCCAACGCCTAACCTCCGTTAAGCACGGCAAACTCAGCGGCGATCTGGCTTATCATTGGCAGCCTAATCAAGATGCGACACAGTGGCACTTTCAGATTCGCAATGGTGTTCACTTTCATAACGGTCGAACACTCGAACCTCAAGACATAGCACGCAACCTTAACTCTCTCTGCCAAAGCAAAATATGGCGTCGCTGTTATCAGCATATTGATGAGGTCTCTGTCTTGGCAGGCAATGTGGTTGTCGTGAAATTGAATCAACCTGATTGGCATTTACCGCGCCTACTTGCTAGGGCTGAAGCCTCCGTATTCGATCACTCATCACCGACTGATAGGCTGATTGGATCTGGCGCGTTCTCATTAGACATCTTCTCAAGCAAGATGTTGAGATTGAGCCGCAATAGCGCCTATTCACACAGCACGCCGATTCTGAATCGAGTCGAGTTGTGGGTCTATCCTGAATGGGCACAGAGCAAAGCCTGCGCTCAAAATCAGGTGTGCGTGAAACTGCCCGAGAAAACGACCAGCGTGCGTGGCGATGACCATTCTTCCCAACCGGATTTCGGCTCAACCTTCTTTAAGATTCAAAGCCCGATGTTGTCTTCAACCGTTCGTGAGTTCACCGTTGAAGACACCTCTGAATGCCAAGCCCTTTTCGATCAGTTGTCAGTGTCTGGCGACCACAAAACCAGCGTGGAATATGGGCACTACCTAACTCACTACCTAACTACCAAAGACGTCGCGCTGTGCAGTATTATTGATGAGAACAACACCTTCACTTCGTGGTTAAGCTTTTTCACTCGCTTCCCGTTTGAGGACTTAACTTTACCTGCTGAGATACTAGAGACAATCGAACAAGGCTTAGCTTCAATAACAAACCAACCAGACTTTGAGTTAGCGATGAATGCACTGTTGTCGCTCCGGCATTGGTTGCATGAATCTGGGGTTGTGGTTGAGCTCAAGCAAGAGGCGTTCAACTTAGAGGTTTCTGAAAAGATACACGGCGCACAAGTAAATGGTTTCGGTTGGTGCGAACTCGACAAGCTGTGGATTAGCCATTTGTAAGCGTATTTCGTAGCTGAATGTATTTCACAACCTAGCCCAACCAAGCTGCAACCAATCATTATGTTCAGTCACAGCGTAGGTCGAATAGGCTAAGGGTTAGCTCACTAGCGATAATTCAGACTCTTTATAGATACGGTTAGCCACTTTGTATGCAGCCGGAGACATCAGTGTCTCTTTGCATCTGCGCTTAAATTGCTCGACTTCAATCGTTTGTTCTTCCAGTAAATAGCACAGCTCACTCAAGTAGTTAGCTTCAAACACAGCTTGACCAAGTGGTGTGCATTCGTATCGGCTAGACTCTTGGTAGCCAATCGCGGTCAACACTGATTCTGGCAGTTCCCAGAACTTAGCAATGGTGTAAGTCAGGCGAATAGAGTAGCTGTTCATCAGGCGCTTCAATGCCAACGAGTTAGGTGGAACAGAAGGATCAACATGCTTGAAGGCTTCTACCATCATCTGGAAAATGATCATCTTGCCTAAGTTGCGAATTAACCCAACAAAGTATGCCGCTGCTTGATCTTCTTGAGGTGAAGAGTCTTTCATCAACTCCTTAGAAAACGACGCGGTTTGAACACTGTGATTCCAAATTTTCTCACCGAAGTGACGCCAGTAAATATTGTTCCCCGGCGTGAAGTTCTTCATATAGCTATTCACCACCCCTTCAACGAGCCCTTGAGAACCCATATTTAAGAATGCTGTTTTTAGGTCGGTAACCTGTTTTTCACTGCGTTTGTAGAAGGCGCTGTTAGCCAGTTTAATCACATCGGCAGCCATACTCGGCTCGCGCTCAATCACTCTTAACAATGCATCGACATCAAACTCGTCGCTCTGTAATTCTGCCATTAACGTGGTTACAGAGGCTGGCATCACTGGCAGTTCATTAAGCAGGGCTTTTGGAGAGCGAATCAAACGTTCGATCTGACAAGCGACAAAATCACTAAATGGGTCTGACTCCGTTCGAAGGCGAGACTCTCCAAACAAATAATCAAGGAACTCACCATCGTGAAGGCTAAGCGTCTTATCGACGATTAATGATGATGGTTGAGCTGAAGAAGGCGGAACAAAGATTGAAGACCGAACAGAATCAGTAGCAACGGTTTGTTGTTGCTCTTTTTGGACAGGCTCTGCAGAGGGTTTGTTTTTTGAATCAACAAAAGGCGAGAATAGTGCCTGCAATACCCTTTTAAACATCAATACGGCTCCTAGATGAATACAACATAGATAGGGATATATAACGGCGGTGATTATCGCACAGTTAATTAATAAACCACACAGTGACAAATGAATCATTAACTTTTCAGCTGTATAGGATCTGTTACTCAACAGCCTTCGAGACTAGGCCTCCTGTATTCGCCAGAAACAAAAAAGCGAGCACATGATACTGGCTCGCTCTTACATAGATTAGATGCGAGACACTGTCTAAAGTTAGCTCTGAGCGACTTCCAACACGATCTTACCAACGTGTTTTTTCTTTAAGAATTCATCTTGCGCTTTATGAATATCGGCCAGCGGGTAAGACTCTGCGACGATGGCGCCAATCTGCTGCTTCTCAATACGGTCGACTAGATTTTGGAATACCTGTGGCTCTAAAACCGTGCAACCAAAAAAGCTGAGATCTTTGAGATACAAAGTTCGGACATCAAGATCAACCATAGCGCCACCAATTGCGCCAGATACGGCATAACGGCCATGTGGTTTCAGCACTTCAAGGAACTCAGGCCACTTGTCACCTGCCACCAAATCGATAACCACATTGACGCTACTTTCGCCTAACGCTTTAACCAAATCCGCATCACGGGCAATCACTTCATCAGCGCCAAGTTCAAGTAACTGTTGGTTCTTACTTGGGCTAGTGATGGCAATAACATACGCGCCGCGAGCTTTTGCTAGCTGAATAGCCGCAGAGCCCACACCGCCCGATGCACCTGAGATAAGCACGCGATCACCCTCAGCCACATTGGCGCGCGTCAGCATGTTTTCTGCGGTCGAGTAAGAGCATGGGAAAGACGCTAGCTCAACATCCGACATGGTGCTGTTCACCGCGTATGCATGCTTAGCTGCCACTTTGGTGTATTCAGCGAACCCACCATCGCACTCAGAACCGAAATACCATGGCTGTGGCAGATCTCGTCCGTATACTTCTGTTAAACAAGGTTCGATAAGAACACGCTCACCAATACGGTCAGCAGAGACTTCATTACCGACTGCTACGATGAAACCACACACGTCAGCACCTTGGATACGAGGGAACTTCAACGCTTCACCCGACCAACTTGCATCGTCTGAGTCATCGCTTTTTGAGTACCAGCCGATTCGTGTGTTGATATCGGTATTGTTAACGCCTGCGGCCATCACCTTGATTAACACTTCATTAGGTTCAATTTGAGGAACAGCGATATCTTCACGGTAACCCAGCATTTCTGCCCCGCCGTGTCCTAGCATCTCTGCGCCTTTCATTGTTTTGGGGATTTCAAAATTCATACTGTTTCCTTGAGTAATTTTGTCACCATATTCTGTGCCGATGCCACTGCTTCTTCGCCCAATACTGGCCACGCGCTTGATACGCCTTCATGAAGTAAAAACAGCGGTGTCGCGAGATCCTCTCGCAGGCTCTGCTGGCCTATTAGCAAACGAACTTGTTCTTTATGCTGTGTAACCGCTTGGCTGATAAGCTCATTATCGGGAAACGCAGCCATCGCATTCATCGACATGCACCCATGTGGCGCATACTCTTCTAACCATTGTTGGAGCTTGTTGAAGATATGAGTAACCGATGCGAGCCCCTTTTCAGGCGACGTTTCCAACAAGAAATCTAAGTAGCGTTGGTGTCGATATTCCAAGGCACCAACGATCATCGCTTCTTTTGAAGGGAAATGTTTATACAAGGTTCTTAGGCTTACATCGCACGCCGTTTTCAGCTGTGCAACGCTCGGCTCAGCAAAACCTTGCTGGCTAAATGCCACCTCTAAGCTTGCTGCAATCTGTTCTCTCAACATAGTGCTCTCTCAATACCCGACAAAGGGTAGAATGATTGTTCTACCTACAGGGTAGAACGATCACTCTACCCCTGTCAATATCCAAATTTACACACCAAGAAATGATAAATTCCGCGCCAAACAGGACACGGAATTTATCAATACAGATGAGAGACTTAGCGTTTAAGCTGGAGTCGACTGCGTATCGTCACCAGAACAGATAAAGCGCCGCAAAGTACCAACACCCCCCCTAAATCTTGAATCATTCCCGCTAAAGCGAGCCCTGAGCCGATCAAGGTGTAATACATCAAACCAAACAGTGCACCTGCACTTCCTGCTTGAGATTGGTAACGTACCAACGCTCGGCTCAATACATTAGGGATCGCAATACCAAATGCCATGACCACCAGCATCATCGGAAGTAAAAACCATATTGAGTGTTGTGAAAAATAGACACCCACCGCACCTAATGTTTGAAGCCCTGCCGCGATACCAATCAGAGACATTGAAGACACTTGTCTCTTCAACAATGTCTTGTTCACCAAGCTTCCCAACAGAGTCCCGAACCCAAGCACAATGCCGCTGTAGCCAAACTGCTCAACGCTAAATCCAAGTTGAATGAAGGCAAATGAACCCAATTGATAATAGGAAAATAGCGCAATATTGAACGACGCGACCAGCAACGCAGACATCCATATATCGCTATCTTTGACCATGTGAATACTGAGTGACTTTAACTGCAATGGCTGCTTAGATTGTTGCGTTTCAGGCAATGACCATAGGCTATGTGCCAACAGCACTAACACCATAATAAACAGGGCAATAAACACATATTGATGCCCGCCCGCTTGGCTTAATTGACCGCCAAGAAGCAGCCCGATGATTGGGCTAATCGACAGCCCCATTCCCATGTAACCAAACACCTTGGCCAGTTCAGCGCCGCTAAAAGCATCTCGCAGCATGGTTTGTGTCACAACCGAGCCAACCGCAAGCCCGAAAGCGCCCATGGCTCTGGCTATCATCAACCAAACAAAGCTATTGGTTTGCATAGCAATGAGTGCTGAACAAGCGAATAACCCCAAGCCCAGTAACATGGTTGGTCGGCGCCCCCATTTGTCTGCCAATATGCCCCATACCACAACACCGAGCGCAAACGCTGAGAAGTAGATCGAGAGGGTTTGCGCCGCTTGTGCGTAACTCACATCAAAGGATTTCGATATTGAATCCAGAGTCGGGCTATAGATGGTTTCTGCGATTTGAGGGAACATCAGCAATAGCACCATTTGCCATAAAGAAGGTTTTGTTTTCATCATTTTTCCAAGACCAGTGAACTTGACGAGGAGTCTAGGGGAAACTAACCTTGGCTCGTTAACAACATTAAAACCAAAAACAACAAGATTGGGACAAATGGCATTAATCAGCGAAACCACTGAGTTTGATGCAGACAGCTTACCTGCGCCCGTAATAGGGATTGCCGCAGAGCTCGGTCAGCATGACTCAGGAATACATCACCACATAAAAGGACAGCTGCTGTATGCTCCGCAGGGTTGCATCACCTTGACCTTAGAAAACGCCATTTGTATTTTGCCGCCAACCAAAGCTGCATGGATCCCGCCCTATACCAAGCATCGCGCGCAGATGACCAATGTGGTTGCTTATAGGTCGCTCTATTTTGATAGCAGTATTTACACCTGCCCAGAAATGATTGAGGTTGTGGAAGTGAACGAGCTTTTAAAAGCCCTGATCAATAAGATGGCTTTCTGGAATTGGGACATTGCCCGCGAGCAAACCACCAATACCGCCAACCTATTCTGGGAAGAGTTTTACAGCGCTAACCAACACTCGTTTATCTTGCCACTACCGACAGATCGCCGCTTTAAAAGCTTTTGCAAACGAGTCCGAACCGCTTCCTTTCTTGCCCCAGCCCTGTCGACATTAGCGAACTCGATTGGCGCAAGCACCAAAACGATTACTCGATTATTCAAAGCCGAAACAGGCATGACTTATCAAGAGTGGCGACAGCAATGGCGTTTGTTTAAAGCAATTGAACTGCTCTCAGAAAATCGACAAGTCGGTGATGTGGCACATCTGCTAGAGTTCTCATCCAACAGTGCGTTTATCGCTTTTTTCAAACAGCAAACCGGACAAACCCCGTTGGCCTTTACCAAGTTAGCAGCGTGATTATTGTTATCCAAACTCTGAAGTTTTACTGAGCTCAGATACAAAAAACCAGAACATGAGTTCTGGTTTTTAAAAGTATTTTAAAGCTAGATGCCGTCGTTACTTGGTATAGAAAGCGCGTTTCAATGCCATCTCTAAACCACGAACTTCAGCTAAGCCTTTCAATCGACCAATCGCCGAATAACCTGGGTTAGTTGTTTTCTTTAGGTCATCCAGCATTTGATGACCGTGATCCGGACGCATTGGAATTAAGCGGTGATCGCCCACTTCTGCACGACGATTTTCTTCATCCAAAATAGCCATCACAACGTTGTACATGTCCACATCACCATCGAGGTGGGCTGCTTCGTGGAATGTCATTGGGTTGCTCTCTTCACGCTTAGTTGAACGCAGGTGCGTAAAGTAAATTCGGTCACCGTGCTTTTTGATCATGTTGACCAAGTCATTGTCGCCACGAACACCGTATGAACCCGTACACATCGTCAAGCCATTCATTTTGCTTGGTACATGCTCGGTCAACCAATCAATGTCTTCGATCGTTGAAACGATGCGAGGCAAGCCTAGAATCGGACGCGGTGGATCGTCTGGGTGAACCGCCATCTTCAAGCCATTCGCATCACAGATAGGCATCAGCTCAGCGAGGAAGTAAGACATGTGCTCACGTAGCTTGTCTTTGTCGATTCCCGCATAGCGATCTAGCTGTGCTTGAAACGCTTCTAGTGTGTAACCTTCTTCAGCGCCTGGCAGGCCAGCGATGATGTTATTGGTCAGTTGCTGAATTTGCTCTGGCGTCATGTTGTTGAAGTAATCCAACGCTTGAGCTTGCTCTGATTCTGAATAGTCCGATTCTGCACCTGGGCGCTTCAAGATATGCAGCTCAAATGCCGCAAACGCGATTTGGTCAAAACGCAGTGCGCGCGAGCCATCAGGCATTTCAAATTCTAAATCGGTACGCGTCCAGTCCAACACGGGCATGAAGTTATAACAAACCGTATCGATGCCACACTCAGCAAGGTTAGACAGAGTTTGCTTATAGTTATCAATCCACTGCTGGTAGTTGCCAGTTTGAGTTTTGATCTCTTCGTGCACAGGCACGCTTTCTACAACCGACCACGTTAAACCTTTCTCTTCGATAATGGCTTTACGCTTGAGGATTTCTTCTTTTGTCCAAACTTCACCATTTGGAATATGATGCAGTGCATTCACAATACCAGTTGCGCCCGCTTGACGAATATCGTCTAGCGAGACTTGATCATTAGGGCCGTACCAACGCCACGTTTGTTCCATGAGACTTACCTTTCTTTAAGACGCACTTAGCCGGCTCGAATTAATCAAGCTAAATGCAATAACGACTTCTTAATGGCAGCAATGACAATTACTGCCCGAGATAGCACCGGTCTACGCCGGTCTAAAGACGATTACCTATCTACAACCTATTGAATGAATCAGCTTTCAAGAGGAGCCTTGTCGCTGAATTCAACATTAGCTTCAGAACTAGCTTTCTGAGCTAAGCAGCACCACTGGGTTGGAGCTAAATAAGTAACCATCAAAGTTTGGGTCATCAATGTCTGACAGCGCTAACAAACGCTGTTTAACATTCTCAAGGTGTTGCCACATTGCGTTCTTAGCAGCGACAGGGTCTTTGCGCTGTAAGGCGGCGAGGATACGAGCGTGATCATCTAACCATTCTTCACGGTAATCTTGACCACTGATGTGAGAGTGGAGTTTATTCCACATTGGACTCTTTTCGCGTCGATCCCAGGATTGTTTCAACATATCTACCAGCACAGAGTTTTGAGTTGCCTCTGCAATACACATGTGAAATCTTTCATCTCCGCTGCAATCGGTAGTGCCGCTTGCAAGCTCTTCGCGCTCGAGTTCGAGTGCAGAGCGCATCTTAATGATGTCGCCCGGAGTGACCTGAGTTGCCGCAAACTCCGCGATATTACTTTCCAGTAATTGGCGGGCCTGCAGCATCTCGAATGGACCAGCGTCATCGCTGACCACATTCTCGCGAGAATGAGTAGGAATGTTCAGGACATAAACACCTGACCCTTTTTTTACCTCAACTAAGTTTTCAAGCTCTAGCATGATGATCGCTTCACGCACTACAGTGCGGCTTACATCTAGACGATCAGCAATATCGCGTTCTGGAGGTAACCTATCTCCGACCTTATACAGGCCTTCAATCAGTTCTTTTCTTAGTACTAACCCTATCTCCTGATAAGGTCTTTTCGGCTCGAAAGGCATCATGATGATATTGTCACTTCTTTCCATTGTATTTCTCTCGCCATCATAATGACCAAATATAATTGGTCAACCTCTATATCTTAAAATGCAGTAACACCTTGTTTTTGTATTACTCTTTTTTCTATATTTGCTCGTTATTCAACAGCCTGAATACGGTCAATCAATGCGCTCAATTCTGGGTCCGCTTTATCTAGCGCGTCGTACATAGGTTGAACCGCTAGTGCGAACGCAGCCTTGTCTGGTTCCACAAAAGTAACGCCCATTTTCTCGGCTTTAGCACGCTCTTTTGCTTCCGATTCAGCCCACAATTTTTTCATCAATTCAGATGAATCACTTGCCGCCTTCATTAGCGCACCTTGTTGTTCTGCAGTCAGTTTATCGTATGCTTTGGTTGAGATAACCAACACATCCGGAACCATCGTGTGCTCATCTAAGCTGAAGTATTTAGACACTTCACTGTGACGGCTCAAGCTGAAAGAAGGAATGTTATTTTCAGCCGCATCTACGACACCTTGCTGCAGTGCTGTGTACAACTCACCGTAAGCTAGTGGCGTTGGGTTACCGCCTAACGCTTTCACCATCGCAATTGCTGATGGGCTTGGTTGAACACGAACTTTCAAACCTTTCAGATCTTCTGGTGTGTTAATTGGCTTATTGGTATAGAAGCTACGCGCACCAGCGTCGTAGTAAGTCACACCAATAAAGCCGCTATCACGAGAAGAGTTAAGAATGTCACGGCCTACTTCACCATCAGTCACACTGTAGTAGTGCGCTTGATCGCGGAATAAGTAAGGCATGTTGAATGATGAATAAGCAGGAGAAAAAGCTTCTAGCTCAGCAGCATTACTTTTCACCATATCTAAAGCGCCGTTCTGCATCAGCTCCATAGATTCACGCTGTGTACCCAATTGAGCATCAGGGTAAATACGAATACGCACCTCACCATCAGTCAATTCACGTACTTCTTTCGCCATAAACGTCATCGCTTCATGTACTGCATGGTCACGAGGGTGGTTATGGCTCAGTTTCAATGTTGTCGCTGCATAAGCAGAAGCTGTTGCTCCAAAAGTCAAAGCAGCACCGACAACCGCACTAATCAAAGTTTTACGCGTCATCATCATTCTTATTCTCCGTGGATTGGTTATCCAAAATGTAGGGTGTTTTTTGTTATGGGTTCATATTGGGGCTCAAAAAAGGAACCGTCAAAGCTGAAATTAAAATTGATTGACCAAAGTTACAATAAAAACCCATAAATTGGTCAACCAAAATCATTTGTGAAGTTGCTCACGCCAACCAAAAAATGAATAGCTTATGATTCAGCCAGATTTTTGAACATCCCATCCCTACATAGAAACAATTTCTTACATTGGTAAACCAATTGTTATGAGATACGCAATTTTGTTGAAAGGAAATAAACATGAATAAATTGGTCAGTTACATAAATAGAGGGTTGGCCGCCTTTACAGTGTCTCTATCGTCTTTCTTGGTGCTATGCGTGATATGGCAGGTTCTATCCCGCTATGTTATTGGCAAACCAAGTACTGTTACCGACGAGCTCGCTCGTTACCTCTTTATGTGGGTAGCCCTGATTGGTGCTGCTTACACAACAGGTCTGAAACGCCACCTTGCCATCGACCTACTTACGATGAAGCTGACTGGCAAACGTAAATTAATCAACGAAATCATTATCCAAATAGCCATCGCTTCTTTCTCTTATATCGTTCTGGTACACGGTGGCAGCCAACTTGCAGCTAAAACACTTGCGATGGGACAACTGACTCCCGCTCTAGGTTTAGAAATGGGCTACATCTACTTCTGCTTACCGGTTAGTGGCGCTTTGATGATTTTTTACTCAGTCGTATTTACCTACGAACGCGTTAAACAATTAATGTCAGGTGACGATTTGATCACCGACTCACAACTTGATTGATAGAAGGATTTCACAATGGAATGGCAAGTAATACTGACATTATTCGGTAGTTTCGCTGTACTGCTTACAATCGGTGTACCGGTCTCTTTTGCGATTGGTTTATCGTCACTAGCAACCATCTTAATGAGCTTACCGCTTGAGCCTGCAATTGCTGTAGTTGCTCAACGTATGGCGGCAGGCCTTGATAACTTTGCACTATTAGCAATTCCGTTCTTCATTTTGGCGGGCAACATCATGAACCAAGGCGGCATCGCGCTGCGTTTGATCAACTTCGCGAAAGTGTTGGGTGGTCGTCTACCAGGTTCACTCGCCCACGTAAACGTGATGGCAAACATGATGTTTGGGTCTATCTCAGGCTCAGCGGTTGCATCGGCTGCTGCAGTTGGTGGCACTATGTCTCCTCTGCAAAAGAAAGATGGATATGACGAAAACTACTCGGCTGCGGTAAATATTACGTCATGTCCTGCGGGCTTGCTTATCCCACCCAGCAACACGCTGATCGTGTTCTCATTAGTTTCTGGTGGTACCTCTATTGCAGCATTGTTCTTAGCAGGCTACATCCCAGGCCTATTGATGGGGCTGAGCATCATGATGGTGGCAGGTATTATCGCGAAACGTCGTGGCTACCCAGTCGCAGCTCGTCCTTCCACATCAATGGTATGGAATACCTTCCTAAAAGCAGCACCTTCTTTAGCACTGATCGGCATCATCATGGGCGGCATCATTGGCGGTATCTTTACTGCGACTGAGGCTTCCGCAATTGCTGTGGTATACACGTTTGTTTTAGCTGTGCTTGTCTACCGCGAAGTGAAATGGGGTGATATTCCAAAGATCATCCTTGAGTCTGCAGTAACAACATCTATCGTTCTATTACTGGTTGGCGCATCAATGGGCATGTCTTGGGCAATGGCGAACGCCGATGTACCTTACATGATTGCCGATGCTCTACTCGCGGTTTCCGAAGACCCACTAATGATCCTACTGATTATCAACGTGATTCTGTTGATTGTTGGCATCTTTATGGATATGACCCCTGCGGTTCTTATCTTCACACCAATCTTCTTACCAATCGCGCTAGACCTAGGCATCGACCCTGTGCACTTCGGCATCATGATGACCTTCAACCTTGCTATCGGTATCTGTACACCGCCAGTAGGTAGTGCTCTGTTCATCGGTTGTTCGGTTGCCAACATTGCCATCGACAAAGTCATCAAGCCTTTATTGCCATTCTATGCCGCACTTATTGCAGCCCTAATGGCCGTTACTTTTATCCCTGAGCTGAGCTTGTTCCTACCTGAATTGGTACTGGGCTACGGTTCGTAATTTGGTCACAGATAGATTCTAAGACTGCTAAACACTCAAACGCTTTATCAAATAATAAAATCCCGCTGGTTCGCTGGCGGGAAAAGGAACTGAATAATGAAGACTGTTGCTAACTCTACGCTGCCAAACACTGTACTACGACCTGACTACGACCGTTCAGCACTCCAAAGCCGTATCGTGCACCTTGGCTTCGGTGCATTTCACCGAGCGCATCAAGCGTTGTTCACCAATGAAATGCTCAGCAAGACCAGCACTGATTGGGGTATTTGCGAAATTAACCTATTCGGAGGCGAAGACTTAATTGAATCACTTCGCACGCAAGATCACCTTTACACGGTTGCTGAAAAAGGCGCTGAATCCACAGACGTTAAAGTGATCGGCTCAGTGGCCGAATCTCTTCACCCAAGCCTAGACGGCATCGAAACCGTATTAGAAAAAATGGCCGAACCTCAAGTGGCTATCGTTTCTATGACCATCACAGAGAAAGGCTACTGCGCAGACCCAGCGACAGGAAAACTCGACAAAAATAACCCATTAGTCATCGCTGACCTAGCTAACCCAAGCGAACCTAAATCAGCATTAGGTTACATTGTGCAAGCGCTCAAAATTCGACGTGAACGTGGCTTAACACCATTCACGGTCATGTCTTGCGATAACGTGCAAGAGAACGGTCATGTAGCAAAAGCAGCGATCATTGAGTTTGCTCAACTGCTTGACCCAGAATTACGTGATTGGATTGAAACCAATGTCACCTTCCCATGCACCATGGTTGACCGTATCGTACCCGCAGCAACAGAAGAAACACTGACAGAAATTGCAGAACTGCTTGGTTGTGAAGACCCATGTGGCATCGCCTGTGAACCCTTTCGCCAATGGGTGATTGAAGATAACTTTGTGGCAGGTCGTCCAGATTGGAATGTCGCTGGCGCAGAGTTCGTAGAAGATGTGGTGCCTTACGAAGAGATGAAACTGCGTATGCTCAATGGCAGTCACTCTTTCCTTGCTTACCTTGGATACCTTGGTGGCTACGACCATATTTCCGACACTATGACGGATGCTGGCTACCGAAAAGCCGCTTTTGACATGATGATGAAATCACAGGCACCTTCGTTAACGATGCCTGAAGGGACTGATTTAGAAGGTTACGCAACCTTGCTGATCAACCGCTTCACTAACCCAAGCTTGAAGCACAAGACGTGGCAGATTGCGATGGATGGCAGCCAGAAGATCCCTCAACGTATGGGTGGCAGCTTACGATTCCATTTAGATCAAGGCTCAGATTTCTCGTGGCTTGCAACCGCCATCGCTGGCTGGATGCGCTATGTATCTGGCGTTGATGAGCAAGGCAATGAGATTGATGTCCGCGATCCAATGGCAGACACACTTCGCCAGATCTGCGACCAGCATGGACTCAATGTTTCTGTGGTTCCAGCATTACTTGCGGTTGAAGCGATTTTCCCTGCCGAGCTAGGCCAAGACCCGCAGGTCATTGATGCGGTAAGTTCAGCGTACCAATCATTAATTGAACACGGTGCCGTTGCGACCGTGGCTGCGTTATAAGGAGTACAAACAATGAAGAATTTCTTATGTGAAGACTTTTTACTGTCGAATGAGACTGCACGTCGTTTGTACCATGAACACGCAAGCCACCAGCCGATTTATGACTATCACTGCCATCTAAACCCGGCAGAAGTGGCTCAAGATCGTCAGTTCGAAAACATGTCTAAGATTTGGCTTGAAGGTGACCACTACAAATGGCGTGGTATGCGTTCAGCAGGGATTGATGAGCGTCTGATTACTGGAGGCGCAAGCGATTATGATAAGTTCATGGCCTGGGCTAGAACCGTCCCTCAAACCTTGGGCAACCCACTTTACCATTGGACTCATTTAGAACTACGCCGCCCATTTGGTATTACTGGCACTCTCTTTGGTCCAGAAACCGCAGACCAAATTTGGCACGAAGGCAACGAGCTATTAGCGACACCAGAATTTAGTGCTCGCGGCATCATGAAGCAGATGAATGTGGTGATGGCTGGTACGACAGACGATCCAATTGATTCTCTTGAACACCATAAGGCGATCGCTCAAGACAATTCATTTGATGTACAAGTGTTACCAAGCTGGCGCCCAGATAAAGCCTTCAAAATCGAACTCGACACCTTTGTCGATTACCTGCGCCAACTTGGTCAAGTAGCCGATATCGAGATCCGTCGATTTGATGATCTGTTGAGTGCGCTAGACAAGCGTTTAGTCCACTTTAATGCCCATGGCTGTCGTGCGGCTGACCACGGTATTGAAGTGGTTCGCTACGCACCTATTCCATCAGAATCGGATTTGGATGCCCTGTTAACTCGACGCCTCAATGGCGAAACGCTCACCGATCTAGAATGTGCGCAGTTTTCAACAGCGGTTCAGGTGTGGTTAGGCAAGCGCTACGCCGCAATGGGTTGGGTAATGCAGCTTCACATTGGTGCTCAGCGCAATAACAACACGCGCATGTTCCAACTGTTAGGCGCAGATGCAGGGTTTGATTCGATCAGCGATAAGACGTTTGCCTTCGAATTGGCTCACCTGTTAGACGAAATGGATCAAAGCAACGAGTTACCTCGCACCATTCTTTACTGCTTAAACCCTCGCGATAACGAGATGATGGCAACCATGATTGGTAACTTCCAAGGTGGCGGCATCGCGGGCAAAGTTCAGTTTGGTTCTGGTTGGTGGTTCAACGATCAGAAAGACGGCATGCAACGCCAAATGGAACAGTTATCTCAACTTGGTCTGCTTAGCCAGTTTGTCGGCATGCTGACTGACTCTCGCAGCTTCTTGTCGTACACACGCCACGAATACTTCCGCCGAATTCTGTGTGACATGCTTGGTCGTTGGGCTGAAAACGGCGAGGTACCAAACGACATGTCACTGCTTGGCCCTATGGTCGAAGACATCTGCTTTGGTAACGCAAAACGCTACTTCGAAGAGAGGGCGTAACCGATGAAACATATCGCCATTATTGGTGAGTGCATGATCGAACTGAACGGCAAACCGTTCGGCTCAATGCATCAAACGTTTGGCGGGGACACACTCAATGCTGCGGTCTATCTAAGCCGCGGCTGCGAGGCCAACCTCAATCAAGATGACATAAAAGTGTCCTACGTCACGGCTTTGGGCGCAGACCCGATTAGCAAGGGAATGTTAGAACGCTGGCAACAAGAGGGGGTGTCGACGGACCTTGTTCTACAAGACAGCCAACGTACTCCGGGTCTATACCTAATTCAGCTTGATGACGCAGGTGAACGTACCTTTCTGTACTGGAGAAACCAGTCGGCTGCACGCTACCTGCTACAGCACCCAGATTTCAATCAGATAAAGCAGGCACTGCGCAATGTCGATATGGTCTTTCTCAGCGGGATCACATTAGCGATTCTGCCTGAACAAGATCGTATCGAGCTATTGAACATCTTGGTTGAGTTGAAGGCACAAGGTGTTGAGATTGCCTTCGACAGTAACTTCCGCCCTGCACTTTGGCCACAAGACGAAAACCAAACCGTCAAAAACAGCTACCAGGCCATGTATACATTGACGGATTTAGCGTTGGTCACATTCGATGATGAACAATTAATTTGGGGCGATAGCTCTCCAGAACAAACTATCGAACGTCTAACGACGCTGGGTGTTAAGCGATGCATCGTCAAACTGGGTGCAGATGGCTGTCTCATTCAAGATGCCACCATTCAAAGTAACATACACCCAGATTCTGGTGCCGCTTCGGCTCCACTAGCGGTGCCAACCCTGCCTGTTGATCATGTCGTTGATACGACCTCGGCAGGAGACTCATTCAATGGCGGATTTTTATCGGCTTACCTTGCGGGCGAAGACTTATTTAAGTCATGCCAGCGCGGCAATGCCATGGCAGGCGTCGTTATCCAACATCGTGGTGCCATTATTGCAAAAGAACTAACTCAAGCGGCCATCACAGCCATTTAAGGAATACCAATGTCTAACATCAAACAACAACTGAAAACACTGAAAGTTATCCCTGTGATCGCTATCGACAACGCTGAAGACATCATCCCTCTGGGTAAAGTGTTAGCTGAAAATGGTTTACCTGCAGCAGAAATTACATTCCGTTCGGAAGCTGCAGTTGAAGCTATTCGTCTACTTCGTGAATCACAACCAGATATGTTGATCGGCGCAGGCACTGTGCTCAATCGTGAGCAAGCTATTGCGGCTAAAGAAGCAGGCGCAACGTTCGTCGTCTCTCCTGGATTTAATCCAAACACGGTAAGAGCCTGCCAAGAGATTGGTATTGATATCATTCCTGGGGTCAACAACCCGAGTACAGTAGAAGCCGCTCTAGAAATGGGCTTAACCACATTGAAGTTCTTCCCTGCTGAAGCATCAGGTGGCATCAACATGGTTAAGTCACTTCTTGCGCCTTACACGGATATTGAAATCATGCCGACCGGTGGTATCAACCCAAACAACATTAAAGACTACCTAGCGATACCTCGCGTGCTCGCATGTGGCGGTACTTGGATGGTGGATAAGAAGCTGATTGAAGAAGGCAATTGGGAAGAGCTGGCTCATTTAACTCGTGAAGCCGTCAAGTTAGTCAATTAAACCTAGTGCAATAGCATTTTGACGTTATATCTAGCCCTCCTTTTGGAGGGTTATTTTATGGTTGAGCATTATTCTTTCAAAGTTAATATTTAATCGTGCTCGATAGCATCTTAAAAATAAAGGCTAAATATGGAAAACTGGATAACACAAGGAGTTGGCGGCCTGGCTTTTTGTATCGGTGTAATGGCCTTTTGGCAAAAAGATGATATGCGTTTTCGCTACCAGATGATGATCTTTTGTTTTGTAATGAGTATCCATTTCATATTAATGGGCGCCATAGTGGCGGCTATAGGCGTAATTATTAATGCTATTCGCAGCTATGTATCGATAAAAACTCAATCGCGCAAAGTGATGTGGTTCTTTATTGGCTTGATGTGGTGCATGACTTTACCCAACATGAATCATTTCTTTGAATTTATTACGGTTGTTGGTTCATCCGTTGCGACATGGGCACTCTTTTCAAGACAAGGCATCGCATTGAGGTCCTTGATCTTATTCAATTCTTTCTGTTGGGCTAGCCATAACATTTGGATTGGTTCGATTGGCGGGTCCTTTGTCGAAATCACCTTTATTGTCACCAACATGGTCACTATCTATCGTTTACATCAACGCAGATTGTTAACTATAAAATAGGCAATATATTTTTTATTCTAAATTTAAAATATGGAAGTAATACATCACTAATTAAATGGGGGATTAATTGGATATCAAAAAATTAAATCTAGTTAAGTTTACGTTATTTAAACTTCGTCAATATATTTCCAATACTAAATTGAATTAAATCACCAATTAAATTTATATGGTGATCCAAACCTTTAGTTTGACCTATTTTGGTTAACCAATAGTCCATTAATTATTAAAATTGGTCATGTACTTATTATTATACTAACAATAGGATCGTGACCATGAAGCGTCTTACCCTGACACCTATAGCAATCGCGTTGCTTCTTGCAGGATGTAACTCATCTGATAGCGACAATAACTTCCAGCAACCCCAAGTTCACTCTCGTGTTCATGATGTATTGAACGTTGAGGGCTACCAATTCCGAGATTCTAACGGTAATGGAACACTGGAGCCTTTTGAAGACTGGCGATTATCTCCAGAAGAGCGAGCAGCAGACTTGGTTAGCCGCATGACGCTAGATGAGAAAGCCGGCATGATGCTCATTGACACCTTAAACTCGTCCAAAGGTGGGCTCGTTAGTAGTAAAGGACAAGACATGATTGGCGATGCCCAAATGACGCGCTTTATCTTCCGTAACAGCGTAGTTGAAACACCTACCAATGCGCCTGATTGCGATTCAGGCCGTTCAGGTTGTCAGATAACCCCAACAGAAGCTGCCCAGTTCATGAATAGTGTTCAAGAACTGCGTGAACAGACGCGAATGGGTATCCCCGCTCTATTCAAATCCAATGCTCGTAACCACATAGATCCATCAGCTAAAGCAGGGATCAACGTTTCTTCAGGTGCCTTTTCTGCTTGGCCTAAAGAGGCAGGTTTAGCAGCCACTCGCGACATGGATTTAATCACTGAATTTGCAGGTATCATGAATGAAGAATGGTCTTCAATTGGCCTACGCAGTATGTACGGATACATGATGGATTTGGCGACAGAACCTCGTTGGTACCGAGTACACGAAACCTTTACCGAAGATGCAGATTTAGCGTCTGACATTATGCGCTCACTTATCAAAGGGTTGCAGGATGGCGGTGAGGTCAACGAAGACAGTATCGCGCTAACCATCAAACACTTCCCTGGTGGCGGTCCACAAGAAAACGGTGGTGACCCACATTATGACTTCGGTAAAAACCAAGTCTATCCAAAGAACAATTTTGATTACCACCTAAAACCGTTTATTGCTGCGATTGAGGCTGGCGCTTCTTCAATCATGCCTTACTACGGCATCCCTGTAGATCAAAAGTGGATGCCAAACGATGTTGGTATGTCCTTCTCAAAAGGCATTGTTACCGACCTTCTCAGAGACGAATTGGGCTACACAGGTAACGTGAACTCAGATACCGGCATTATTGGCGATCGTGCATGGGGTGTGGAACACAAAACGATTGATGAGCAGGTTGCCATGGCGGTCGAAGCTGGAGTCGATGTTCTTTCAGGTTTCCATGATAAAGAAGTCATCGTGAAACTCGTGGAAAAAGATCTGCTTACCGAAGAGCGTGTCGACCTATCAGTCACACGCTTACTTGAAGAACAATTCAAGCTTGGCCTTTTCGAAAACACTTACGTTGATGAGAAAAAAGCCCAAGAGATTTTAGGCAACGAGAAGTACCAAGAACGCGCTGATTACGCACAGAAAAAGTCTGTCGTCTTACTTCAAAATACCAATAAGACTTTACCTCTAGCTGAATCAACCGCACAAAATCCTGTTGCTCTGTATGTCATGGGAATGGACGAAAACATTGCAGGAGACGACAAGTACAACTTTACCGTGACTTCCGGAGATTACGAAGCGGGAGAAACGCGTCCACCAGTACCAGCCGATACGGACTATGCGGTTATTCGTGTTCGCGTATCTAACGAAGGCTCAGATCCTGATCTTATCTTTGGTGGCGCGAACCCAGATGAACTCGATATTCTTGCGTTCAGTGAAATGGCTACAGCTGCATCTTGGCATATTGAACCAAGCCTAAGCGACATTAAAGCCGTTATGAACGAAGTGGGCGCTGACAAAACGGTATTGTCCATCAACTTTAGACAACCCTTCGTGCTAGACGATCAAAGTAATCTTAAGCAAGCCGGTGCCGTGATCGCCACATTTGGTGTCTCGGACAGCAACCTAATGGAAGTACTTTCAGGCAACTTTGCTCCTCAAGGAAAACTGCCATTTGCTTTAGCGAACAGTGCCCAAGCCATTCAAAACCAAGACTCAGACTACCCTGGGTATGATCAAGCCGACACCCTTTACCCGTTCGGACATGGTTTAAGTTACGAATAATATTTGAGCTAATTCAGGCAGTGTTGAGCACTGCCTTTCCTTCTTAGATACCAAGGACAAAGTCATGGAACATATCTTACAACTGGGTTGGGATGATCACGCTATTCCACATAAAATCTGGATAGAACAATACTACGATGGGTGTCGTATCTGCTTGAAAGTCGTAAAAGACGTTGAGCCAGAAATGCTCTCATTGATTGTTCCAAATATTGATGTGCAAACCACTCATAAGGCGTGGCAAGGCAAAGCGACGAACATTACACCAGCCTATGATGACGGCGTGTTGTTCACTCAAACTCGCTCGCTATTCAATTTGCCTCATGGCTGCGTGATTTGGGCGGTAACACATATCCAGATGCAAAACGGCTTAAAAATGTCGGCAGACAAATTGTGCTTCGTACCAAAATACAGCAATCAAGATTCTTGTTTTAAGGTTCCAGCATAACGTAACAACAAGCCGAGTCGCTTATCCAACTTGGCGCTAACCTGCGAAGAACCATAAAAAAGGCCAGCGTATACACGTTGGCCTTACTTCTGTCTGTCTGTCTGTCATCAGGATTAAGCACTAATCAATCAACACCAACGAATCGATGGCATTGGATTCATTTAGATATCTCATTCTTGGCGGGCATTTGGCACCCGTAATAAGACAATGCTCATTCGAAAAAGACGAAATAAATTTTAAAAAAGTTATTTCGCCGTTTTGATCATCGTAGCTCGCAGTTTACAGCTGAGGTTCTTGGGTCTTATTGACGATTAGGTCGCGAAGCCATTTGTGACTTGGTTCAGAGTCAAAATAACGATGCCAAAGCAAAAACAAACCACCGGGAACCAACTCAATGGGAATCGGTTTCATCACCAGTTCGCCACTCTCAATATAGTCACAAACCGAGTTGTACGGATAACACATTAACAAATCGCTTTGCTTGCACAGCTTTACTGCGCTGGTGATGTCCGACACGTTGGCGGCTTTGTTAATTTGAAGCTGTTTGGCTTGCAAGATCTCCAGAAGCAACCAGTCGCCAACGCCACCAGTGACTAACTGAATATGACGGTATTTAAGGAAGGCTTGCAGGTTCCAATCTTCCTGGAGCACCGGGTGATCATTACGCATCAAACACACAGAGTAATCTTGCAGCAATTCGACATGGTTTAACTCAGCAGGGATATTTTGAATGTGGGTGCTAGCCCTTTCATCGAGCTCAAAAATTCCAATCCCAAAATCGACCTCACGCTTTAGTAGGCGCTTAAAGGTTTCGCTACTCCAAGTAGTACTGTTTACCGTAATGTTCGGCGCATCTGCTAGCGCGTTAGGCATAAATTTAGGGTAGATCGCGGTATAAGCGGTTTCAACAAGATCGATATTAAAAGTGCGTTCGCTGTCTTTCGGCTCAAAAATGTCCGGCACGGTTAGCTGTTCAACTTGCAAAAGGATCTGATGAATCTTAGGCGCTAAAGAAGTAGCTTTCGGGGTTGGAAACAGACCTTTAGATTCGCGCTCAAATAGCGGGTCATCAAACAAAGTTCGCAGCTTGGTGAGTTGTTTACTCACCGCAGACTGACTAAGGAACAATCGCTCTGCCGTTTTGCTCACGCTGCGCTCTTCAAGCAACACGTGTAAACACAGCAGTAAATTCATATCACATTTGAGTAAGCTTTTAACATCTACCATGATATTCCTTAGATTCAGATTAATGATGACTTTATGTCACTTTAAATCATATCACAAACTTGTTAATTTAAGCCCATGTAACCTATGAGTTAATAACTCAAAAAATAATAGACCTAAGGAATACTCATGAACTTTCTAGCACTCCCTAAGATTGATCTGCACTGCCACCTAGACGGAAGTGTTCGTCCAGACACCATTATTGATCTGGCGAAACAGTACGGAATCGAACTTCCAGAAGACCGTGAAGCGGTAGTAAAGTCTCTAACAGTGCCTGAAGATTGCAAAAACCTTGATGAGTACCTAGCTTGCTTTAGCCTGCCACTGCAAGTGATGCAAACGGAAGAAGCGATTGAGCGTATCTCTTTTGAGCTTTACGAAGACGCAGCACTAGAGAACGTTAAATACCTAGAAGTTCGTTTTGCACCGATTCTTCACGTAAACAAGGGCTTGTCTCTTGATGCAATCATCGCAAGTGCGGTTAAAGGCATGAAGCGTGCAGAAGAGAAATACGACATTAAGGGCAACTACATCATGTCTGTACTTCGTATGTTCCCGAAAGACTCAATCAAAGATGTAATCGACGCTGGTAAACCATACCTTGGTAAAGGCGTGGTTGCGTTTGATATTGCAGGCGGTGAAAAGCCGGGCTTCTGCGCTGAATTCCCTGAGTACACGCAATACGCTATTGAACAAGGCTACCGTGTGACGGTTCACGCAGGTGAGCAATGGCATGGTCAGAACGTTTACGATGCAGTCACACTGCTTGACGCTGAGCGTATCGGCCACGGTGTCCACATCCAAGGTAACGAAGACGCGTACAACATCGTTAAAGAGAAGCAGGTTGCGCTTGAAACTTGCCCAACAAGTAACGTGCAAACTAAATGTATTCACAAATTCAGCGACCACCCAATTGCTGAATTCAAGAAAGACGGCATCGTTGTAACGATCAACACAGACAACCGCACTGTGTCGAACACAACCATGACTAACGAAGTGAAGCGTGTATGTGAAACGTTCGGTCTAACACAAGAAGACTACGCAGAGATCTACAAGTACTCTGTAGAGAGCGCTTTTGCTTCAGACGAAGTGAAACAGCACCTAATGGGTTTCGTTGAGCAAATCTAATTTGAGCAATCTTGATTGCTAAGTAGAAAAACAGGAAGAGAAAGGCTTAGGCTTTTCTCTTTTTTTATGTCCAATTATCCGTATTCTAATATCGATGTTGACGAATGGGATGCAAACAATGAAAACAGAACTCGAGAAAATGCTGTCCGGCGAGATTTTTGATGGGCTTTGTTTCCTAAT
>NZ_JBFRLK010000121.1:0-41340 GCF_041469805.1 Vibrio sp. 10N.286.48.C11
ATCTATACCGGCTTTATTGATGACGCTGGAACGGACGTTCCTGTCTTCAGCTTAAGCTTCTCAGGTACCACGTTGGGTGAATACACCTTCACGTTGCTTGAGGCGTTAGACCATGCCGATGGTCTCGACAATAATGATCTGACCTTCGATTTGCCAGTTTATGCAGTGGATTCAGATGGCGATGATTCATTAATGTCTCCGTTGTCGGTGACCATTGGTGATGACGTCCAAATCATGGCGAACGGCACGCTGGATATCACCGAGCCGAATTTAGCTGACGGTACGGTGACGACCAATACGATTGATGTAATGACAGCGCAAAGTGCCGATGGCGCAGTGATTACTCAGTTCACCTATGACGGTGGTACCGCTCAAACTCTAGATCCAACAATCACGGGCGAGCAGAAATTTACGTTCACTGAGGGTGATGTGTTCGTCACCATTGAAGGCAATGTGCGTTTTGAGCCGAACCGTGATTTAGACCACGAGAGTGGCGATATCGTTAAATCACTGGTGTTTACTTCGAGTGATGGTGATGTGGATGTTGAAACGGCTACTGTCACACTGACGATTATTGATGGTGATATCCCAACCATTGAATCGGTGCCAAGCATCGCGCTTGCTGAAGCAGATTTAGCGGATGGCTCGTCACCAATCATGGGGGCAGTGAGTCAAACAGAAACCATCTCGTTCACTAATCAAAGCGACGATGTTGAGAAATTCCGCTTAGAGCCAACCGAATTTAATACAGATAACTCACTCAAATCAGATGGCTTGATCATTGAAATTCGTGAAGAGCCAACGGGCTCAGGCAATTATATTGGCTTCACGACCGATATTTCGAATGTCGAAACCACGGTGTTTACTCTCGATTTCAGCAGCACTACCTTGGGTGAATACACCTTCACACTTTTGGAAGCTATCGATCACAGACCAATCCAAGGTAACAACGATCTGACGTTCAGCTTGCCGGTCTATGCCGTTGATACCGATGGCGATGACTCTCTCATGTCACCACTATCGGTGACGATTACCGATGATATTCAAGCCTTAGTCGCTGGCTCATTGACAGCGAAAGAGCCATCAACAGGTGTTGAAACATCCAATACTGTTGACCTTATGCCGGACAGCAGTGCGGACGGAGGGACATTAACGAGCTTCAGCTATGATGGGGGGGCTTTACAAACTCTTAATCAAAACATCGCAAGCGAACAGTCGTTCACTTATGACGAGGGTACGCTATACGTCACTATAGACGGAAACATGCGATTTGAACCTGTGTCAGACCTCGATCATTCTGGTGGCGATATCGTCAAAACTATCTCGGTTAATTCAGTCGATGGAGATGGGGATATTGTCAGCACCTCTGTGTCGCTGAGGATAGAAGATGGCGATGAACCAGTGATTGATCTAATTCCTGATGTTGCTCTGAATGAAGCAAACTTAGCTGATGGTTCTGCCTCTACAGGGACAGCTGTCAGTGAAACCAAAGTCATTACCTTTACTGATGGTAGCGATGATGTGACGCACTTTAGGGTCGATACCACGAACTTCAATTCGTCAGGTGCATTGAAGTCAAACGGCCTGACAGTGGAAATTAAAGAGCAACCTACTGATTCGGGGAACTATGTTGGCTTTATTACCGGCGCTTCAAATGTTGAAACGAACGTGTTCACACTTGAATTTTCGAACAGCAATCTTGGTCAATATACATTTACGCTTTTAGAGGCTTTAGATCACGCTGATGGTAACCTTTCTAATACCTTAGATTTCGATATCCCTGTGATAGCGGTTGATGCCGACAACACCGATTCAGCATCGCCCTCTTTGAACGTCACCATTACCGACGACTTACAGCAAACGCAAGATCGTACTTTAAGTATTGTTGAACCTGTGACGACTTCAGGAGCAGGTGGTCCGCCAACTACAAGTATTGTCGATGTTATGCCTACAGAGAGTGCAGATGGTGCGACCGTTACCCAGTTTATGTATGGGGCAGATGGGCCGTTTACGCTTGTTCAAACTGATTTTACAGAGCAAGAGTTCACAGTTGCTGACGGACGGTTGTTCGTTAAGTTGGATGGCTCGCTCCGTTTTGAACCAGATAGAGACCTTGACCACTCGAATGGCGATATTGTTCGAACCATTACCGTGAAAACAAGCGATTTCGATAATGATGTTGAAACCGCAACGGTGACGCTTACTATCACGGATGGCGTTGATCCTGTTATCAACATTGTCCCTGACGTTTACTTATCTGAAGTGAACTTATCCGATGGTTCAATGCCGACGGCAGGGCCAGTTAGTTCAACTCATACCATCACTTACACAGAAGGGAGTGATGACCTGAGTCATTTCCGAATCGCTACGGATGAATTTAATTTTGGCGGGTTATTGAAATCAAACGGTTTAGTCGTTGAATTGAAGGAGGAGCCAGCGGATTCGGGCAGCTACGTCGGATTCACCACAAACGGTTCCGGTGCAGAAACCGATGTCTTTACGATTAGTTTTGATAGTGTTAACAAGGGCCAATTTACCATTACCTTGCTGGAAGCACTCGATCACCTTAATGGTCTCAATTACAACGATTTGAATTTCCGCTTGCCAGTTTATGCTGTCGATACAGATGGTTCTGAATCAACAAGGCGAGATGTCGTTGTGACCATTGAAGATGACATTCAGCAAATGCAGGATGGGGTTCTTACGATCACAGAACCAAGCTCTGGCACGCCGACAACAGCAACGGTTGATGTTATGCCCTTGCCAAGCGCGGACGGCGCGACCATCACCGAGTTTACTTACGATGGTGGATTAGCCATTTCGCTCGATCAGACCGTGACGGGGGAGCAAGAGTTTACCTTTACTGAAGGCTCTTTGTTCGTCACGTTAGATGGTGATGTTAGGTTCGAGCCAAATCGAAACCTTGATCATTCTGCCGGGAATATCGTTAAAAATATCGTTTTCACTTCATCGGATTTCGATAACGATATCTTCATGTCGAGTGTTCGACTGACCATCATTGATGGTGAAGGGCCCGCGCTGAATGTAGTCCCCGGCGTTAACTTATCTGAAAGTAACTTAGCAGACGGATCTTCTCCTGACTCGGTGCTGATTAGTGAAACCAATACAATCACATCCATCGCTAGCAGTGACGACATTGCAATAATTGTTGTCGACACGTCTCTATTTAACACTGGCGGATTAATCAAGTCGAATGGACTAGTGGTTGATCTAAGGGAAGAGCCAGCAAACTCTGGTGACTACTTAGCATTCACGACGGTTTCACCGGGCGTAGAGGTGCCTATCTTCACCTTAACGTTCGATAGTTCAAATCCAAGCATTTATACCTTTACACTACTAGAGCGACTAGACCATGCGCCAGGCGATGGCAACAATGACATTACTTTCGATTTATCGGTTTATGCCGAAGACACCGATGGTGATGTGTCCGCTCCTAAGCAACTTGAAGTGGTTATCGGGGATGATGTTCAAGTGATGCAATCTGGAGACTTACTAGTCACTGAGCCAACCTCGGGCATGGCGAGCAGTAATGTGTTTGAAACAATAACGGGTCCAAGTGCAGATGGTTCAACAGTTACTAAATTTACCTATGATGGTGGGGCCGAGGTTCTTCTCGATCAAAACGATACTAATGAGCAAGTATTTGTTTACCCAGAAGGGACACTGTTTATTAAACTCAATGGTGATATTCGCTTTGAGCCGAATAGAAACCTAGACCATGAAAATGGCGATATCATTAAGAACATCGTTGTTGCATCTCAAGACCAAGATCTCGATCTAGAAGACGCAACCGTTAGGTTAGTAATTAGTGATGGTGCTCCACCGACGATTGATATCATTCCACCAGTGAGCTTGAGTGAAGTGAACTTAGCCGATGGTTCTTCACCAAGTTTACCTGTGAGCCAAACAGAGCAGATAACCTTTACTGCGGGTAGTGACGACGTTAGCTATTTCCGTATTGCGACCAATGAATTTAATGTCGGCGGAGCTCTAACGTCTAATGGATTAGCGATTCAATTGAAAGAGGACCCTTCAGTTGCCGGTGGCTATATAGGATTTACTACGGAAGACCCTCTTCTTGGGCCAGAAGTTGAAATCTTTGAAATTAGCTTCTCATCGTTAGTGCTAGGCGAGTACACATTTACGCTCCTCGAAGAGATCGACCATGCGGACGTTCAAGGTAACAATGATCAACTATTTACCTTGCCTGTTTACGCGGTAGACACCGATGAAACCGATTCAGCAATGACACCACTCAGTGTCACCATTACCGATGACGTGCCTGAAATTACTGAGATAGAGGTTGGCAGCACCTTTGTTGTGGATGAAGAGGAGATTGGAACACCAACGCAAGCCTCGGGAAGTTTTGTGACGACCGAAGGAGCTGACCAAGTTGAAACTTACGAATTGAGAAATATCTCAATGTTGGAAGCGACGCTATCGTCTGGCAATGAAGGTATTAAGATCACTGAGATCACAGGTGCTGCTAACACGACCACCTACCAAGGTGCAACTGACCCTGGCGGAACGCCAATTTTCACATTAGTTCTGACTGATGATGGTGCTTACACATTTACCTTGCTTGGTCCTCTAGACCATGAGCCTAGCTCAGAGGCGAGAAATAAGCTGCTTATCTCCTTTGATGTAGTGGCTGTTGATAGTGATGGCGATGATTCCAACCAGTATCAATTACCAATTCAAGTCATTGATGATATTCCGGAAATGACGCCGCCGACGGGTGAAGTGATTGTCGATGAAGATGACTTAGCGGGTATAGGCTCTGACCAATCTGAAGATACCGTCATTAATGGTTTGTTTACCATTGATGAAGGTGCGGATGGTGTTGTGTTGTATGAGTTGGTTAACCCTGATGCAGTGCTAACAGGGCTTACGTCTAATGGTGAAGCCCTAGAGTGGCTTCCGGTTGTTGAGAGTGGTACGACATTTACCTACACAGCACAAACTGAGACAAGCAACGAGGCTGTGTTTGAGGTTGTGTTTGATACTACGGACAACAGCTATCAGTTTGAACTGTTTAAACCGCTCACACACCCTATAGCTGACGGTGAAAATAGCATAGTGCTGAATTTCTCTGTCGTAGCCGAAGATTTCGATGGCGACCAGTCTAATGCAATCGCACTGGATATTACGGTCACCGATGACATTCCTCTAGTGACAACTCAGTCTATCTCTCGCCTAGAAGGGCAAAACTACAATGACTCTTTGGTTAATATGTTTGCGAGTGCAACAGACCCAGGTGCCGACGCTGCTGTGCTCACCCAAATAGAAGGTATTTCAAATAGTGGTGTTGATATCGTTTTCAGGAGAGGAACGAGTGGAGCATTTAGTGATAGTTATGACCTGAACTTAGGGCGCCAGCAGGTTCGTGTTTATGAACAAACCGATGATGGAAGTGGAGGAACAGTAGAGAGAGAGTTGGGTCGCTTACGTATAAACTCGAACGGTGAAGTCGAATTTAGAGCAAATGGTTATCTAGATCATGACGGCGATGAGATCAACTTCTCGATCAATGTAATTGCAACCGATTCGGATTTAGATACCTCAGAAACGCCACTGAATATTACTATCGTTGATCAGGACTCAACGGCTGTGTCGCTGAAAGTGACGACAACGGAGGATATTGGTCGTGATGCATCAATTGATTATGCGGCGGGTAGTGAACCAACAGACCTAGAAAACACCTTTGATAATCAAGACGGTCTGCCTGATGCACCTGCTCAAGTAGCATTACAAGTAAACTTGTACGACCAAGATAACACAGAGGCGATCGGCCAACTGAAGATCTTCGATAATACCAACCATAGAGGTACATTCTATTACTTTGATGGTGCTGAATATGTGAAATTGTCTACAGATGTAGATGGAAACTATGTTCTAGATGGTGCAAATATCGTTCAGACGTTCATGCCTGATCCCGATGACTCAACTGATCCAAAAGATGTTATAGCTACCATCGATAATCTTTATTTTGTACCAGACCGAAACTTTAGTACCGGTAATGATGGAGCCACAATAAATTATGAATTGGAGATCGACAACAGCGGGGTACCTGACCATACGGTAAGCTCCAGCTTTAGAATTGAAATTGAAGCCGTAGCAGATGAGGCTGAGTGGGATGATGCAAATAGCACTTACACTTATCTTCCTGATACAGACAGCATGGGTGCAGAGATTCCGGTAACGGAAGATGGAAATACGATCACTCTTAACCTCGAGGCTGATTCTCAAGATACTTCTCGCCCTGAAACACTCACATATCAACTTACTGTTGATGAGGGCGCTGGGAAGTTCACTCTATTGGATAGCTCAGGTAATCCGATAGGGCCTGTTGGAGGCCCATATGTTATTGATGCGGCAGATATCAATAGCACAGTCGTCGATCCGATTGATAACTTCTCGGGCACCATTAGCTTTAAAGTAGTAGCTTTGACGGAAGAAACCCGTAATCCATTCCTAGATGGCGATAATAGCGGTGCTAACAGTAAACAGGTTGCCACCTCTGAAGAACGAATATTAGTTATTGATGTACTTCCAGACGCCGACTTAGGCACCTTAAGCGTGAATCGCAAAACCATCAATGAAGATAATATTCTCGATCCAGATACTGTTGGGGATCCTAGCAATAGAGTCGCGTTCACTCTTGATGAAGTGATTACGATGACACCATCTGAAGATTTGGATACGTCGGAAACTCTATACGTACGCATCAATAATATCACTCAGGGGGCTGGGCTTTATTTACTTGGGACCGATACCCTTGTACCAACCGTGACAATTGAGGGTGTCGATTATCAAGAGATTCTTTACTCTGAACTTGCCAACGTAGAAGTGATACCCAAAGAGCACAGTAATGAAGACTTTAGTTTTGATGTGTTAGGTGTTGTCAAAGACAAGGCAGATCTTTCAACGGGTGAAGTAGTTGATGAAATCACATTTGGTCCTAAAACAGTCAACGTTGAGGTCATTGGTGTTGCTGATGTGCCATTTGGTGGAACTAATGGTACCGATTGGGAAGAGTTTACAGATGGCGGTGTGAGTGGGGTACAAACCACAATCCAAGAGAGTCAAAGCGGAGATAACTACGCTGTTCTAGATTTCACGGTGTTGTCTGGTGAGAGAAAACCAGATGACCCGACTGATGATCCTCTTGTCGGCGATGATTCCGAATCGATAACTGTTATTCTATCAGGTATCCCTGAGGGCGTGGTAATCGAAGACGGTGATGGTACGGTTATCGACCTAAATTTCGTTGGGTATGAAGATGACATTAACGGAAACCCTGATTTAGATAAACCAATCTATGAAGCGAATATCACAGAGGAAGGTATTACTTCTGGTATCCGAATTCGTCCGATTGACTCGTCGACAGAAAATATTCATATCAAGGGGCAGATTGTCGTTACCGAGAACGATGGACACACCTTAACGTTTGATCAAGAAGTTCGAGTGTTGGTTGAACCTAGAATCGACACTTCTGCAACCTATAGCAACACCACAACCGGTGATGAAGACACCGCTATTAATATTGATTGGCATCCACAAGGTGATGATTACATTGATGATGACGAACATTTCACTTCAATTACCATTAATGGCATTCCAACGGATGTAGTCGCGGTGGTCAATGGTGATGTTACGGTCGATTCCAGCATGGCCGGCACCCTAATCATTACACCGAAAGACACCTCACAGACACCGGAGCAATTTACTCAGATTGCTTTGGCGAACAACTTTATCCAAATGACACCACCAGAAAACTCAAGTGTCGACTTTACGCTGACAACCGTCGTTGAGATGGAGGAGAGAGATTTCGAGTACACCGACGATGCGATTGTTGGTGAGGGCGGCCGAGTAGTTGCTAATCCAGCAATTACAGGCACCATCACAGTACAAGTTGTGCCTGTTGTGGAACCTAAAGATCCAGATGGAGATGGAGTTGACGATAACTTTATCGTTTTCTCCAATGAAGACGGTAGCGGTGAGTTAACATCAATTACATCTGATGCTGCGGGTGTAATCAAATTCACAACCAATAGTGATAACCAAGCCGTAGATGGTGGTGGTATTGAGATCTTGGATGGTGAGTACGTTATCCGTTACAAAGAAGATGATGTCTCTCCTGTATTTCCTATCAACGAAGTCGTTAACGAGGTCGTGGTTCAGTTGACTACTACGTCTGATGGCGCGTTACCAGAAGATGTGTTGAGTCAACTGCTCGTGACTGGTGCAGTGTATGAGGGGGATGGCCGTTGGGTAGTCACAGATGAAGATGCATTTACGATTAGCGCACCAGAAGGCTTAGATCTAACAGCGCCATATGATGATGGTATCTCGACTAACACTAGCAGCATTAAGATGACGGTGTTTACTCAAGTTGAAGACTTGGGGGACGAATTGGGTGACCAGAATTCTGCGATTGCTCCAAGAGAGGGTAATGTTATTTTGACCTTCCCTGAAGAGATCGTTGGTGGAGGAGAAATTGCTGCTGATATCGCTGCAACTCCGAACCAGACAATCGACGCGATTGAAGATACTCAGCTCATGCTTGGTGACGCGCTTGAAAGTATCATTACTTTCAGTGGTGGCGATGTATTTAACGACGAAATTACCATCGTTATTGATGATACCGTGTTTCTTGACCCATCAGATCTTACCCAAACACTTAACATCAGCATCGGTGGTAGTGGTGAGATTGACTTCGTTAACGGCGAATATGTGTATCAGTCCACTTTGGTACAAGGTGTAACGCCAGACTTCTCTGATTTGGTGCTGAATTTACCCGCAGATTATTCTGGGGACTTTAAATTGCCATTTACGGTGATTACCAAAGACCTCATCTCTGGTGATGAAAATGTACTTGATACAAGCGCCATTATTAAAGTCTCCGCAGTAACTGACGTAGCGCCAACTATTTCTGTCGATATCGCGGGTTCTTTAGATGACTCGTTGGATCCCGTTGATATCGATGGCCAACCGGGGGCTGAAGCTGTGGGGTATGAAGACACCTATATTGTGCTTGATTTCTCGGGTTCGGTTGCAGACCAAGTTAATGGTGTTGAAGGCGGTAATGAGCGCTTCACCGATATTACTCTAACCTTAACTGACACAAGTAATGGTGAATTTTACAGTGATACTGGAACGGCTTTAGGCACATCAATATCTTTCACTGAGACGGAAATTGATAATGGAGCCTTGTCTGGTGTTCTGTTTAGACCGAAAGAAAACTTCCCGACTTACGATGATGTAACTGATATGGATGTTGATAGCGTTAGCGTTACTGTGAGCGGTAATATTATAGACACTGCGACGTTCAACGAAGATGGCTCAACAACAACGGAAGATGCAACTCCCGAGTTTTTCTCAACGTCGGTTAGCTTTGACGTAGTCCCTGTGGTGGATGATATTGCGATCACTGGTCCTGGAACGAACGCAGATGTCATTGAAATAACGGGTAGTGAAGACCAAGAGATTTCACTCGCTGGCTCAAGTCCAGTGTCGATTGCTTTGACGGATTTAGATGGTTCGGAAGAGTTTGTCTCTATCAAGTTTACTGATGTCCCTGATGGCTTCCAATTCAGGGTAGATAACTCCTCAGACTTCACGGTTAAGAATAATGGTGGAGGCGTGTGGAGTGTCCAATTACCTTCAAGTGTCTCGAATTCATTCGATTTGAGCGAAATATCGGTACTGCCTCCGAAAGATTTCAGCGGTACTTTTGAGTTTGGTGTTGAGGTGTTTACGCAAGAATCTTTGCTCGGTGTACCAACTAACGCAGGTACTCTGCCAAGTTTCCAAGTGCATGTACTTCCTGTAGGGGACGATATTGATACGGATCCGACTGATTCGGTAGTCGGTTTAGAAGGCGAAAATATTGATATTGAAATCAACACGACTATTCTGGATAACGCATTTTCTGCATCGGGGAGTGGGACTTATACTGAAAACTCGCCAGAAACCATCCGTGTTGTGGTCAGCAATGTTCCACAAGACGCGTCAATTTTGCATCCGGATGGAACAACACTAGGTATTTACGATTCAGCCTCTGATACATGGACGTTAGACGTAGATGCAACAGCACTCGATAAGATCGTGTTTAACTCCGGTGAGCACAATTCAGACACAGGTAATGCGCTTGGTATTGATACACCGTTGTCTATTTCTGTTCGCTCAGTAGATACAGATGCGGATAACACTGAGTATTTAGGGGCGGAAACCATTTTCAGTGTCGACTTGGTGGTTGATCCGATCAATGACCAACCAACATTTGTCAATATTGAAAACTTAGAGACGCCGGAAGACACCTCTATTGCATTGAGTGATATATCGGGCTTTAAGATAGAGGACCCGGACGCCGTTTATGATGATCCGAACGCGATCTACACACTAACATTATCGGTCGATCAAGGTACGTTGACCTACACCTCTTCAACGGGTGTTACCTCTACGCCAACTAGTGGCAGCGCCATTGTTCTCTCTGGAACTTTGGCCAATATAAATACTGCTCTGGATACAGGTAGTGTCAGATTCGAATTGGGTGCGGATGAGAATTACCTAAATCAGGGAGGTGTTGCGACAGTCACTGCCACTGTTGATGATGGTGGTAATAACGGTCTGATTGATGCTGGAGACCCGAATACTGCTCAAACCAATCAAACGACCTTTACCATTAAGGTAACGGAAGTGAATGATCAGCCAGTGGCAACGGACATCGACTTGGGCACGATTGCTGAAGATGATCAAATCGTAATTAAAGCTGAAGATTTGATTGCAGCATCAAGCGATCCTGAAGGTGATAACCTGACAATAACCGATGTCAGTCTCACTTCGGGTCAAGGGCAGTTGGACTACTTTGAAAACAGTGGTGGTGTAGATGATCCGTCGATTACTGGCCCATATTGGGTTTTTGATGCCAACGATGAATACGATGCGACCAGTGGAGATATCAGCTTTACATATACCGTTCAAGACGATGGGCAAACCAATGGAGCTGATGACTTCCTAACAGACACCGGCGATTTGAGCTTAACAGTGACAGGTGTTAATGATTCGCCAATCATTAATGGTGACGGTGTCACGCCTGTCATTGACGAAGATGTCGAGCAATTGATTAGTGGCATTACCGTAGCAGACCCTGACTATGTAGGCGTTCATGCCGACGATTTCATGACGGTTACCTTGAGTGTCGATTTTGGTGCTTTATCGGTAACTCTGCCAGGAACAACCACTGTCACTGTTAGCGGGCAGGACACAAGCTCAATCATACTGGAAGGTACACCGGCGGATATCAATGCAATCATTAATACACCAACCACCCCTGTTGGCGTGTTTGTGAATACGCAATATATCCCATCGAACAGTATTCAGTTACAAGTGGTAGCTCAGGATAGTGGTAATCCATCTGGAATTATTATCGAAACACCACCAGAAGAGTTTACGATACAGGTGACACCAGTGGCTAACGCGCCAACGTTATCGATTGACCCTGCATCTAACTACGTGAGAAACATTACTGCGAGCCAATCAGTGAGTGCGAGTGGTATTCCTTTGGTTGGAATTATCGCGGCATTAACAGACATCACAGAAGAGCTAACGCTGCACATCAGTGATGTACCGGCAGGTGCTCAAATCACCAGTGACGTTGGTTCTGTGACCGATTTCGGTGGCGGTGTATGGGTGGCAACGGCGGATGCAATTGAAAGCTTGCAAGCGGTTGGGCTTTCTCAAACGCCAGGCAACTACACACTGAAAGTTGAGGCAGTTTCTGAAGAGACTGACAACAACGATACAGCGACATCGGCTTCGATTGACCTGAACTTGAACATTGTGTCTGACGCGGTTGATATTAACCTGGCTTCGGAAACCGATGATGTTCAGCTGTTTGCTGGCACCAATGCGACTGACCTAACTGCGGGCTCTGGTAATGACCGACTTGTTGGCGGTGACGGTAACGACACCCTGATTGGCGGCGGAGGCTCAGACATTCTGACTGGTGGTGATGGTATGGACTCGTTCGTATGGCTTAACATCGAAGATGGTGTTGAAGATACGATTACCGACTTTGATTTGTCGGAAGGGGACAGCATTGACTTGAGAGAAGTGTTGCCGGAGCTTAAAAATACATCTCCAGACATGACCGCGTTGCTACAACAAATAGACGCGAAAGTGGACGGGGATGATATTGAGCTTACGATCAACCCGGATGGCTTAGGTACTACGGAACAGGTGATTGTGGTTGAAGACCTTGCGCCACAGCTAACCTTAAGTAGCACCATGCCTTCGGACATTCTGGATGCATTGGTACAGCAGAATGTGATAACTCACGGTTAAAGCGAACCATTGAACCATAACGAAAGAGGCCAGCATTGCTGGCCTCTTTTTTGTTACGGTATAAATTGAAAAGAGTTACTTAAGGGAGTTGTGGATCAGGAACTCTTCTTCAACACCTTTCAATTTCATCTCATCCATAATGAAGTTCACCGTGTTCAACAAACGTTGTTCACCTTTAGGAATCAGATAGCCGAACTGACTGTTGGTGAATGGAGTTTCGCAGCGTGCCGCTTCAAGACGTTCATCAGTTACTTGATAGAATAGACCTTCAGGCGTTTCTGTTACCATCACATCAACTTTGCCTTCTGCTACTGCTTTCGGTACGTCGAGATTGTTCTCGTAGCGTGTGAAGCTTGCATTCTGCAAGTTCGCGTCGGCAAAGATCTCGTTAGTACCGCCAATGTTCACGCCCACACGAACAGAAGAGAGGTTCACTTTCTCAATGCTGTCGTACTGTTCTGCGGTGCCTTTTGCAACCAAGAAACACTTACCAAAGGTCATGTAGCCTTGAGTTTGTTCCGCGTTTAACTGACGCTGCATTTTACGTGTAATGCCGCCCATTGCGATGTCGTACTTATCGTCGTCTAGATCGGCCAGTAGATCTTTCCATGTGGTACGAACAATCTTCAATTCAACGCCTAATTGTTCCGCGATGTGCTGTGCAACGTCGATATCGTAGCCAGAGTAGCTTTTACCATCGAAGTAAGAGAAAGGCTTGTAGTCACCTGTGGTGCCCACACGCAGAGTACCTGATTTTTGAATGTCTTCTAGCTGGTCAGCGTGTGCGACACCAGAAAGTGCCAGAGCAATGGAAGCAAGTAATAGTGATGTTTTTTTCATTGTAATTGTCTGTTGTGTTTGTGTTGTCATTCAAAGTAACAGAAACAATCAGAGAAAGAGATCAAACCATTGGAAAGGTTGGAAAAGAAGATGAAACGAGGGCAGGAGATAGGTATTTCTATGGTTTGTGAGCATTGATCGAGGTGCGTTTCATATTCCGTTTTGATAAACCGAAGACAAACAAAAAGCCCATGTTATCGAATAACATGGGCTTCATTTTGGTTTAACTTGTTAGCTGCTTAGCTATTTGGCAACTGACTCGTTGTTCATCTTAGCCGGAGCTTTAGATGCGTTAACCAGTAGGATACCAACGGTTAGTACCATCGAACCACATAGTAGGAACAATAAGCGTCCTGTTGGTTCGTTTGGAATCAGAGCCATTGCTAGGATACCGAAACCGGCTGTGCTGATAAGCTTACCAAGCATTGAACGCTGTTTAGTATCTAGGTTTTGTTGCTCTTCGCCTTCCGCTACAAGCGGCGTGTTCCAGTTAGTAAATAGTTGGTCAACTTCTTTCTCACGCTCTGGCGATAGGCCTTTGTAGAAGCGAGAAGTCATGATGAAGTAACCACCTGTGAACACTACGTGAGCAGCTAAGCTAAGACCTACTTTCAAGTCGCTCCATTCACGGCCTGTAAGCGCTGTTTCTAGACCAAATAGGTTCTCGATGTCTTCTGCTTGCAGAGAGATACCGAAGATGTAAGAAACGAAACCACCAACCACTAGAGTAGACCAACCAGCCCAGTCAGGTGTCTTACGAATCCACATACCTAGTAGGACAGGGATAAGCATTGGGAAGCCAATCAACGCACCTACGTTCATTACGATATCGAACAAGCTTAAGTGACGCAGAGAGTTAATGAATAGACCAATCGCAATGATGAAAATACCCATCATGATAGTCGTTATCTTACTTACAATAACCAGCTCTTTCTGAGTCGCATTTTTACGAAGAATCGGGCTGTAGAAGTTCATTACAAAGATACCAGCGTTACGGTTCAAACCTGAATCCATAGAAGACATCGTTGCAGCGAACATTGCTGACATAAGAAGACCAACCATACCTGCTGGCATTACGTTTTGTACGAATGCTAGGTAAGCAGCATCACCGGCTTTGTCGCCCATTGATGTGTATTGCTCAGCGAACTCAGGCATGAATGCACTAACGTACCAAGGTGGTAGGAACCAAATTAGTGGACCAACAACCATAAGGATACATGCTAGGCCTGCCGCTTTACGTGCGTTTTCACTGTCTTTTGCACATAGGTAACGGTATGCGTTGATGCTGTTGTTCATTACACCGAACTGCTTCACGAAGATGAATACAACCCAAAGGATGAAGATGCTCATGTAGTTTAGGTTGTTACCTAACATGAAGTCGCCGTCGAAGTTAGCAACAATGTTAGTTAAGCCGCCACCGTGGAAGTAAGCTGCTACCGCACAAGTGATTGTCACGGCCATGATTACAAGCATTTGCATGAAGTCAGAAGCAACAACCGCCCAAGAGCCGCCGGTTACAGCCATCAATACTAGAACCATACCCGTTACCACAATGGTCGCTTCCATTGGGATGTTGAATACCGCTGCTACAAAGATAGCTAGACCGTTTAGCCAGATACCTGCAGAGATAAGGCTGTCAGGCATACCTGCCCATGTGAAGAACTGTTCAGACGTTTTACCAAAGCGCTGACGAATTGCTTCGATCGCCGTTACCACACGAAGTTGGCGGAACTTTGGAGCGAAGTACATATAGTTCATGAAGTAGCCAAAAGCATTGGCTAAGAATAGGATTACAATAACGAAACCGTCATTGAACGCGCGTCCTGCGGCACCTGTAAACGTCCATGCTGAAAACTGTGTCATGAAGGCAGTTGCACCAACCATCCACCACAACATTTTGCCGCCCCCTCTGAAGTAATCACTTGTAGAGGTGGTGAACTTACGGAACATCCAACCAATCGCGATTAAAAAGAAGAAGTAGGCGAGAACAACAAAAGTATCAATAGTCATCTTTTCAGCCTTTTAAATATCATAATTAACTGGGCTTAGATTAACGCGTCCTAAGTTTTATTTGTACTACAATATGTCTTTAGTATGATCTAGGTCGCATTGATTTTTCTAGTGCCAATGTGTGATCGTGTAAGCATTTGTTTTAATTGAATTTAAATGTGAGTGTATTTTGTTTGAGATCTAAAATAAATTGAGGGTTAAATGTTTATATGTATTACAATATAAACAAGGGCGCTTACTTTGCCGTATCTATAAGATTTTAATTATAACCGTAACAAATGTGCTACAAATCGATGTGTTGTGCGACGACATTCACGTTAATTTGGAACTCTATACTGAAAATTTTTGTATTGAGATTTCAAGTGTAGCTCATTGTTTTCACTTCGCTATTTTCTGTTTATCTGCGGCTATGAAGCCTTTCTATGCCATTTGTTTATTTTTTGTGCTTTAGAGGTGCGTGTTTGGAATTTTTGTCACTGAGTGGGCGTTAAACTGGACGGGCGGGACACATTTTGCGGCTCACTTTGTCTATTGTGGTCTTCAGTGCATGCCATGAGAGATGTTTGACGACGTATCGAAAAGGAACATTGCTGGGTAAGGGGCTGGATAGGCGATAGGAGGCACCAGTAACGCTTCGTTAGATGCGTGCTGAAGTCGATTGAAAGCTTACATTACTTGTTATTGCCTGTCTTAGTCGCGGAGCTGGACGAGCCCATAGAGAGAAAGGCGATAAGGTGTGGGGGAAACATAATGTTGATTGAGCGTGTTTTACGGTTAGTCAGCGCAATAAACGCCAGATAACAAAAAGCCCCACCGAGGTGAGGCTTCATCACTCAATCTAAAATAGATTAAGCGTTAACGTGATCAACTGCGTCACGAACCAGCTTGCCTAGTTCGTCCCACTTACCTTCGTCGATAAGGTTAGTTGGAACCATCCAAGTACCGCCACACGCAAGTACAGAAGGGATCGATAGGTATTCATCAACATTCTTCAAGCTTACGCCACCAGTAGGCATAAATTTAACAGGGTAAACCGCTGTTAGTGCTTTAAGCATACCAGTACCGCCAGAAGGCTCAGCAGGGAAGAACTTCAACGTGCGAAGGCCCATTTCCATTGCTTGCTCAACTAGGCTTGGGTTGTTAACACCCGGTACGATTGCAACACCCTTATCGATACAGTATTGAACAGTGCGCGGGTTGAAACCTGGGCTTACGATGAAATCAACGCCAGCTTCGATAGATGCATCAACTTGCTCGTTAGTCAGTACAGTACCTGAACCAATTAGCATGTCTGGGAATTCTTTACGCATGATGCGAATCGCTTCGATTGCACATTCTGTACGAAGCGTGATTTCTGCACATGGCATGCCGTTTTCAACAAGTGCTTTACCTAGAGGGATAGCGTCTTCAGCACGGTTGATAGCGATTACAGGAATTACTTTTAGGTTTGCTAGTTGTTCATTTAATGTCGTCATGAATTCTTTCTCACGTTAAATGTGGGTTTGCTTTCAACTAAGCAAACCCTTGATTAATAGTTAAAGTTCGTAATTATAGAGACAGATCAGGCGTCGCTTCTAGAGGAATGATAGCACCTGGATGCTGAATCACAGTCCCTGCCACAATGTGACCTGCTAACGCTGCATCACGTGCATTGCCACCGCTTAAGCGCTTAGCTAGGAAGCCCGCGCTGAACGAATCGCCAGCCGCTGTTGTATCAACAATGTTGTCTACTGGGTTTGGAGCAACGTACTGTGCGCTTTGGCTCTCAACTACTAGGCAGTCTTTAGCACCACGTTTAATGATGATCTCTTTCACACCAGATTCAGACGTACGTGCAATACACTGTTCAATGCTTTCGTCGCCGTACAACTCTTGCTCGTCATCGAACGTCAGTAGAGCCGTGTCTGTGTACTTAAGCATCTTCAAGTACCAAGAAATCGCTTCTTGTTGGCTTTCCCAAAGTTTTGGACGGAAGTTATTATCGAAGAATACTTGGCCGCCTTGCGCTTTAAATTTGTCTAAGAAGTTGAATAGCTGCGTGCGTCCATTCTCTGTCAAGATAGCAAGCGTAATACCACTTAGGTAAACCGCATCAAAAGAGAATAACTTATCAAGTAGAGCAGGTGTGTCTTCCTGGTCAAACATGAATTTTGCTGCAGCATCATTACGCCAGTAGTGGAAACTGCGTTCACCAGTTTCATCGGTCTCGATGTAGTAAAGCCCTGGTTGTTTGTGATCAAGCTGAGCAATTAAGCTAGTGTCGATACCTTCCGCTTGCCACTTTTCTAACATGTCGGTACTGAATGGGTCAGTGCCTAGTGCTGTTACGTAGCTCGTGTTGATATCTTGCTCTTTTGTTAAGCGAGACAAGTAAAGTGCAGTATTTAGTGTGTCGCCACCGAAACTTTGCTTAAGCCCGTCTTGTTTCTTTTGTAGCTCAACCATGCACTCGCCAATGACCGCGATGTTTAATGATTTCATATGCTTACCTTAGCAACTGAGGTTGCGCTGTTTATTATTTTAGGAAATCTTCACGCGCAGGGTTGAAGATATCAAGAAGGATGCTGTCTTGCTCTAGTGCAACTGCACCGTGCATCATGTGTTTACGAGCGAAGTAAGCATCGCCTTCTTTAAGGACTTTCTTTTCGCCTTCAATCTCAGCTTCGAAGCTGCCACGAACTACGTAACCGATTTGGTCATGGATTTCGTGAGTATGAGGGTGGCCAATCGCGCCCTTATCAAAACATAGGTGTACTGCCATTAGATCGTCAGTGTAAGCAACGATTTTACGCTTAATGCCGCCACCAAGTTCTTCCCATGGGTTTTCATCTAGGATAAAGAAAGAGTTCATTGTGTATCTCCTAATCTGTTTAAATCTTTTAAGTGTTACTTAACTTGCATCCATCATAAGGGAATGAGTTCAATTGTAATACAATATATCTAAATTTGTGTGATATCGATCAAGCGATACTTTATATAGCGTAAATAAATCAACAACTTAATAAATGGCCAATATTTACCATTAGTCATCTACATCAATGACTTATGGCTAATTGTGTGACTCTACTCATCATTTAGCGACGAATAGGTATAATTAAAGCTCATATTGTATTACTTTATATGAAGTTTGAAAATTTAATCAAAGTTTAAGCAGATAAACTCTTTATTGAGGGTGACAAAGAATATGACGACTAAACCAGTATTGTTGACTGAAGCAGAAATCGAGCAGCTTCATCTTGAAGTGGGCCGTTCTAGCTTAATGGGCAAAACCATTGCAGCGAACGCGAAAGATCTAGAAGCATTCATGCGGTTACCTATTGATGTCCCAGGTCATGGTGAGGCTGGTGGTTACGAACATAACCGCCATAAGCAAAATTACACGTACATGAATCTAGCTGGTCGCATGTTCTTGATCACTAAAGAGCAAAAGTACGCTGACTTTGTTACAGAATTACTAGAAGAGTACGCAGACAAATACCTAACGTTTGATTACCACGTACAGAAAAACACTAACCCTACAGGTCGTTTGTTCCACCAAATCCTGAACGAACACTGCTGGTTAATGTTCTCAAGCTTAGCTTACTCTTGTGTTGCTTCAACCCTGACACAAGAACAACGCGACAATATTGAGTCTCGTATTTTCGAACCAATGCTAGAAATGTTCACAGTTAAATACGCACACGACTTCGACCGAATTCACAACCACGGTATTTGGGCTGTAGCCGCTGTCGGTATTTGTGGTCTTGCTTTAGGTAAGCGTGAGTACCTTGAAATGTCAGTGTACGGCATTGACCGTAATGATACTGGCGGTTTCCTAGCGCAAGTTTCTCAGCTGTTTGCACCGTCTGGCTACTACATGGAAGGTCCTTACTACCACCGTTACGCGATTCGCCCAACTTGTGTATTCGCGGAAGTGATCCACCGTCATATGCCTGAAGTTGATATCTACAACTACAAAGGCGGCGTGATTGGTAACACAGTACAAGCCATGCTTGCGACGGCTTACCCGAACGGTGAGTTCCCAGCTCTGAACGATGCATCTCGCACAATGGGCATTACAGACATGGGTGTTCAGGTTGCAGTAAGTGTTTACAGCAAGCATTACTCTTCTGAAAACGGCGTAGACCAAAACATTCTTGGTATGGCGAAGATTCAAGATGCGGTATGGATGCATCCATGTGGTCTTGAGCTATCTAAAGCCTACGAAGCAGCTTCTGCTGAGAAAGAAATCGGCATGCCTTTCTGGCCAAGTGTTGAATTGAACGAAGGCCCTCAAGGTCACAACGGCGCGCAAGGCTTTATCCGTATGCAGGATAAGAAAGGCGACGTTTCTCAACTTGTTATGAACTACGGCCAACACGGCATGGGTCACGGTAACTTTGATACGCTGGGTATTTCTTTCTTCAACCGTGGTCAAGAAGTACTGCGTGAATACGGCTTCTGTCGTTGGGTGAACGTTGAGCCTAAATTCGGCGGCCGTTACCTAGACGAAAACAAATCTTACGCTCGTCAAACAATTGCACATAACGCAGTAACGATTGATGAAAAATGTCAGAACAACTTTGACGTTGAACGTGCAGATGCAGTACACGGCTTGCCACACTTCTTCAAAGTAGAAGACGACCAAATCAATGGCATGAGCGCATTTGCTAACGATCATTACGAAGGTTTTGACATGCAACGCAGCGTGTTCATGCTAAACCTTGAAGAATTAGAATCTCCGCTACTATTAGATCTTTACCGTTTAGATTCTCAGAAAGGCGGCGAAGGCGAACACCAATATGACTACTCACACCAATATGCTGGTCAGGTTGTACGTACTAACTTTGAATACCAAGCAAACAAAGAGCTGAACACGCTAGGTGAAGACTTCGGTTACCAACACCTATGGAACGTGGCAAGCGGTGAAGTGAAGGGCACAGCACTGGTAAGCTGGCTACAGAACAACACCTACTACACGTGGCTAGGTGCAACGTCTAACGACAATGCTGAAGTTATCTTTACTCGCACTGGCGCTAACGACCCAAGCTTCAACCTACGTTCAGAACCTGCGTTCATTCTACGCAGCAAAGGCGAAACAACACTGTTTGCTTCTGTTGTTGAAACGCACGGTTACTTCAACGAAGAGTTCGAGCAATCAGTTAATGCACGTGGTGTTGTGAAAGACATCAAGGTAGTGGCTCACACCAATATTGGTTCGGTAGTTGAGATCACCACAGAGAAATCAAACGTGACAGTGATGATCAGCAACCAACTTGGCGCGACTGACAGCACTGAACACAAAGTAGAGCTGAACGGCAAAGTATACAGCTGGACAGGCTTCTACTCAGTAGAAAAAACTTTAAACCCAGAATTAGCAGAGCAAGGGAAATAATAATGAGCTATCAACCACTTTTACTTAACTTTGATGAAGCAGCAGAGCTTCGTAAAGAACTTGGCAAGGATAGCCTTTTAGGTAACGCACTGACTCGCGACATTAAACAAACTGACGCTTACATGGCGGAAGTTGGCATTGAAGTACCTGGTCACGGTGAAGGCGGCGGTTACGAGCACAACCGTCACAAGCAAAACTACATCCATATGGATCTAGCGGGCCGTTTGTTCCTTATCACTGAGGAAACAAAGTACCGTGATTACATCGTTGATATGCTAACAGCGTACGCGACGGTGTACCCAACACTTGAAAGCAACGTAAGCCGTGACTCTAACCCTCCGGGTAAGCTGTTCCACCAAACGTTGAACGAGAACATGTGGATGCTTTACGCTTCTTGTGCGTACAGCTGTATTTACCACACCATTTCTGAAGAGCAAAAGCGTCTGATCGAAGACGATCTTCTTAAGCAAATGATCGAAATGTTCGTTGTGACTTACGCACACGACTTCGATATCGTACACAACCACGGCTTATGGGCTGTGGCAGCGGTAGGTATCTGTGGTTACGCAATCAACGATCAAGAGTCTGTAGACAAAGCGCTTTACGGCCTGAAACTAGACAAAGTAAGCGGCGGTTTCTTAGCACAACTTGACCAACTGTTTTCGCCAGACGGCTACTACATGGAAGGTCCTTACTACCACCGTTTCTCGCTACGTCCAATCTACCTGTTCGCAGAAGCAATTGAACGTCGTCAGCCTGAAGTTGGTATCTATGAATTCAACGACTCAGTGATCAAGACAACGTCGTACTCTGTATTTAAAACAGCATTCCCAGACGGTACATTGCCAGCTCTGAACGATTCATCGAAGACAATCTCTATCAACGATGAAGGCGTTATCATGGCTACGTCTGTGTGTTACCACCGTTACGAACAGACAGAAACTCTGCTTGGCATGGCTGATCACCAACAAAACGTTTGGGTTCATGCTTCAGGTAAAACATTGTCTGACGCTGTTGATGCCGCAGCCGACATCAAAGCATTCAACTGGGGTAGCCTGTTTGTAACGGACGGCCCTGAAGGCGAAAAAGGCGGCGTAAGCATCCTTCGTCACCGTGATGAGCAAGACGACGACACAATGGCGTTGATCTGGTTTGGTCAGCACGGTTCAGACCACCAGTACCACTCTGCGCTAGACCACGGTCACTACGATGGCTTGCACCTAAGCGTATTCAACCGTGGCCACGAAGTGCTGCACGATTACGGCTTCGGTCGCTGGGTAAACGTTGAGCCTAAGTTTGGCGGTCGTTACATTCCAGAGAACAAGTCTTACTGTAAGCAGACGGTTGCTCACAACACAGTAACGGTTGATCAGAAAACGCAGAACAACTTCAACACAGCATTGGCTGAGTCTAAGTTTGGTCAGAAGCACTTCTTCGTAGCAGACGACCAGTCTCTACAAGGCATGAGCGGCACTATTTCTGAGTACTACACTGGCGTAGACATGCAACGCAGCGTGATTCTTGCTGAACTTCCTGAGTTCGAAAAACCGCTAGTGATTGATGTGTACCGCATCGAAGCTGACGCTGAGCACCAGTACGACCTACCAGTTCACCACTCTGGCCAGATCATCCGTACTGACTTTGATTACAACATGGAAAAAACGCTTAAGCCGCTAGGTGAAGACAACGGTTACCAACATCTATGGAACGTGGCTTCAGGCAAAGTAAACGAAGAAGGTTCTTTAGTAAGCTGGCTACATGACAGCAGCTACTACAGCCTAGTAACCAGCGCGAATGCGGGCAGCGAAGTGATTTTTGCTCGCACTGGTGCTAACGATCCAGACTTCAACCTTAAGAGTGAGCCTGCGTTCATCTTACGTCAGTCTGGTCAAAACCACGTGTTTGCTTCTGTACTAGAAACGCATGGTTACTTTAACGAGTCTATCGAAGCCTCTGTAGGCGCTCGTGGTCTAGTTAAATCAGTATCTGTTGTGGGCCATAACAGTGTCGGGACTGTTGTTCGCATTCAGACTACTTCTGGTAACACTTACCACTACGGTATCTCAAACCAAGCTGAAGATAAGCAGCAAGCAACTCACACTGTTGAGTTTGCTGGTGAGACATACTCGTGGGAAGGATCATTTGCTCAACTGTAAATGATTAATACTAATCACAGTAAGTAAGTGAGCAGAAATAGCGCAGGAAAAAAGCTTGAGAACAAGGCAGAATTTTTCGATAAGTAGTTATTCTACAATCAAAAATTCTAACGAAGTTATCGAGCTTTTTAACAAGCTAGGGTGATCAGTTATTTACTACGATTGGTATCACATGCAAGTTATTTAACGATGGCTTGTGTTGATGTGGTGCTTTGCGGGAACGAAGCGTCACATTGAATTCAGTCGTGATTGCAAAATCGTTCGTTGATACCAACAACGACTGAATACATCGGGAATAAGTCAAACCGAGTAACTCATTGCGAGTTGCTCGGTTTTTTTATGCGTGTAGGAAACAGAATAGAACGTTTCAACAAACGAAAAGCCTACTCACTGAGTAGGCTTTGGTCCTAACTAACCGTCTATTTGACGTTGTTTTTATTATTTAGATAAGGGCTTTTCTTGCTTTGGCTGCCACCCATTCGGAGAAGATGACCGTCACTAGAATCGCACAGAAAATCACAGTCACTTGAGGCCATGCCAGCATCGCCATCGATTCTTGTAATTTCAAGCCGATACCGCCAGCGCCGACCAAGCCTAAAACCGTAGACTCACGAATATTGATATCCCAACGGAACAAGCTCGTGCCGATGAAGCTTGGCATCACCTGCGGAAGAATGCCGTAGTTCAATACCTGCAGCGGAGAAGCTCCAGTCGATTGGATTGCAGACATCTGTGTTGCATTCACTTCTTCAATCGCTTCGTACATTAACTTCGCCACGAAGCCAATTGAACGTAGCGCTATCGCAATGATACATCCCTAACAGTGTGCCAAGTGTCGCGATGTTAATGGTGTCCCACAACGGGCTCCAAAGTGAATCTAAGTAGCTCCATCTCGGCGGCCACATACGTGAAGATATATCAGCAAGTTGATTCGGTGAGTGAGTCACAAAGTACCAAATCGTATCTTTGTTCATGACTTGCCATGCGAATACTGTCAAAGCAACAAAGCAAAGCCAGCCTAGCCAAAGCATGAGGCTCTGTTTACTGTCGTAACGCTGCCATTGGGTACGATTGATGGCGCTTGTCGGTGTTTCATTTAGCGTGCTCACTGGTCGTTCCTTACTGCACATGCTTACGGATGATGGTTGAAAGGTATTCACACAACATCACAATCACGATAATAATCAATAGAATAGCGGCTGCTGCGCTGTATTCGTAACGGTCCATTGCTGTGTTTAACGTTGCGCCGATACCACCTGCGCCAACAATGCCAATCACGGCTGACTCACGAAAGTTGATGTCGAGTCGGTACATCGAAAGTCCGATGAAGCGCGGCATTACCTGCGCTTGAATCGCGTAATTGACCTGTTGTAACCAACTCGCGCCCGTTGCGCGCATTGCGGTGAGTGGTGCTGGGTCAATGGCTTCAATTTCATCAGCAAACAGTTTTGCGAGAAAGCCGATGGTGGCGAAGGTGAGCGTGACAAAGCCCGCAAACGTACCAAAGCCAAATAGAGCAACACACAGAATCGCTACGATGATTTCTTGTAAGCTACGCGCAACCGAAATAAACGCACGACAGAATAAGTAAACAGGCGTAGGGGCAAGGTTTTTCGCTGCGCCTAATCCGAATGGGATTGAAAGAAGGACACCCGCCACGGTCGATGTGAGGGTCATGGTTAAACTTTCAATCAAACCTTGTGAGATGTTGTTCCATCGGCCACCAAAATCTGGGTTCATGAAAGCCAAAATGAACTGCCAGCCGCGTTCGCTGCCTTCGTAAATTCGAGTCCAGTTGACGTGTACCGATTGAGTCGCAAAGTACAAGTAAACCGCGACAATGATGATTAAGCTCCAGCGTAGCCATGGGCTAGAAATCAGTGGCGGCTTTGTCCACTGTGTCGGGTATTGTTTGGAATTTAAATGTTGTTGTGCTGACTTTAAATGCTGATGAGCTCATCGGCCTCTTCTTCTGCTTGTTGACTCCAGTCTTCTTCACCGTAGATTTGCGTTAAAACATCTTCAGTGAGCAGGTTTGGTTTGTCATCAAATACGACACAACCTGCATTTAATCCGACCACACGGTCAACAAACTGCTTTGCTAATTGAACATCGTGAATATTGATGATGGCAGGGAGCTGTTGCTCTGAACAAATCTCACTGATCAGTCGCATGATTTGGCGCGCTGTACGTGGATCAAGTGCGGCCGTTGGTTCATCAATCAACAGTAATTTCGGTTTCTGAGCAAGTGCACGTGCAATACCAACACGTTGACGCTGACCACCCGACAGAGCATCGGCCCTTTTATTGGCGTGTTCTAACAACCCAACACGGTCGAGTAGCGCATAAGCGGCTTGGATATCCGATTCAGGGAAACGACGAGTAAAGCTCTGCCAGAAGTTCACGTAACCCAAACGCCCTGAAAGTACGTTTTCCATCACCGTTAAACGCTCAATCAGCGCGTACTCTTGGAAAATCATCCCGATTTCACGGCGTGATTGTCTCAGTTGTCGCTTAGACAGCGTTTCTAGATTGGTATTGGAAAAGATCACTTCGCCGCTGGTGGGCTCGGTGAGCCGATTAATACAACGGATAAGCGTTGATTTACCCGCACCAGATGGACCAATTAAACCAACCACTTCACCGGCATTGACCGACAAGCTAACGTTGGTAAGGGCTTTATCAGAACTGGAGTAGTGCTTGGTAAGCCCTTTAAAGGTAAGAGTAGACATAGAATTCCTATAAGAGCGGTGTACTAAGAGTTCGCCTGAGACAGGCATGGAAAGTAAACCGGAAAGAGTGGTGAATAACTGCAGGCGATTACACCTGCAGTTAGTTTTATCGGTGTGTGATTGGCTTTTTAGTTCGGTTGAACTTAGCTACACGTGTAAGAGACTTTATTGGCTGTATCGATAGTGCGGATCACTTCCCAGTGCTCTTGGTAAGTGATCGGAACGAACTTCGCTTCACCGTTACGCTCAAATTCTTCTTGAAGCTTTGTGCCTTCCCAGTCGAAAGTGAAGAACGCTTTTTGAATCATCTCTTGAAGCTCTGGTGTTAGGTTGTGCGCTGTGCCGTAAGCTGTTGTTGGGAAGGTTTGTGACTTGTAGATGCTCTTGATTTGACCTTCTTTCACGACTTCACGTGAAAGCATACGGTTCAATACTGAGTTAGCGACGGCTGCTGCGTCATAATCTTTGTGTGCCACACCCCAAATAGAGTTGTCGTGCGCGCCAGAGAAAGCCGGTTTGAAATCACGTTCAGGTTGAAGCTGGTATTCAGCATCCAGAATCGCAGAAGGGGCTTTGAAACCAGAGTTTGACGTTTGCGATGTGAATGCTAGGTTTTTGCCTTTTAGGTCTTCAACCTTTTCGATGCCTGAACCTGGGTGCGTGATGATTTCCATTTCGTAACCGAAAGAGGCATCTTCAGCCGCCATCATGGTGAATGGAGCAAAGCCAGCACAGTTAACTGCTAGTGGCGTTGAACCTGTGTTGAAACCTGCGATATGCAGACGACCTGAACGCATTGCTTCAATTTGAGCTGCGTTATTTTGAACAGGGAAGAAACGAACCGTTTTTTCCGTTGTTTTTTCAAGGTGGCTCAAAAACTCGCTCCACACATCAGCGTATACTGCTGGATCTTCAACTGGCGTGTAAGCAAAAATTAGCGTGTTTGGATCCACCCATTGTGATTCATCTTGAGGTACATCGGCGACCAAGTTACCAGAGCGGTCTTCGTATCGTGTATCCATTGCTAATGCAGAACCAGAAAAAATCAGCGCAGCAGTAATAGCGCTCTTAAGCGTGAGATTTGTTTTTGTCGGTTTCATTATTTCAGTCCAATTGAGTGATTTTTTGGGAAGGGAGTATAGAAATCGAGGATGACAGAACCGATGCGTTTTGATGACGGATTTATGAATGGTGTAACATAATGTTTCTAGCTGTGTGGAGTTAGATGCTTTATAAGTGTTTGATTCATTGAGTAAATTAATAGAACGCGACTCGTTGCTAATTTACTCAATTGGCGCTAGGTTGAAATCCTGTTATAGTGATCCTTAAATAATACATAAACATAACATATAAAATAAGTGAACTTATGGTTAGCACTTTTAATTCAATCTCGGGCTCGAAGCGCAGCCTGCACGTGCAAGTAGCGCGTGAAATCGCTCGTGGAATCTTGTCTGGTGAACTGCCACAAGGTTCTATTATTCCTGGTGAAATGGCGCTGTGTGAACAGTTTGGTATCAGCCGTACGGCACTTCGGGAAGCAGTTAAACTACTGACTTCTAAAGGCCTGTTAGAGTCCCGCCCGAAAATCGGTACTCGTGTAGTGGATCGCGCATACTGGAACTTTCTTGATCCTCAACTGATTGAATGGATGGATGGTCTAACCGACATAGACCAATTCTGTTCTCAGTTTTTAGGCCTTCGCCGTGCGATTGAACCTGAAGCGTGTGCATTAGCTGCAAAATTTGCGACTGCTGAGCAACGTATCGAGCTTTCAGAGATCTTCCAGAAGATGGTAGAAGTGGATGCTGCTGAAGTATTTGACCAAGAAAGTTGGACAAACATCGACATTCGTTTCCACAGCTTGATCTTCAATGCAACAGGTAACGATTTCTACCTGCCATTCGGCAATATTCTGACGACCATGTTCGTTAACTTCATCGTGCACTCTTCTGAAGAGGGCAGCACATGTATCAATGAACACCGTAGAATCTATGAAGCGATTATGGCTGGCGACAGTGAAAAAGCTCGTACAATGTCAGCGGCTCACTTGCAAGATGCTAACCACCGTTTAGCCACTGCAAGCTAAACACGGTTTTCAACTTCATTTGAACCAGTCAAAAAGGTATGCCAAGTGCATGCCTTTTTTGTTTTTAGAAAGCGTGTTGCACCATGTGTGGCACTGTTTTGGTTCACCCCCGCTTAACTCCTTCTTAAGTCAGTTCCTTCTTGTATACGCCTAGCGGTCGTTCTCTTTACCATCAAAATAAAAATAATATTACGCTCGATATTCGTTTTAGACACTCGAGCTCCCCCCAAATAATTATGCGTCATCCATGATTTTTCATTTTTGTATATTTTTAATCCGCCATCGTTTGAACAGGATATGCCGCTTCAATATGGATTAATTTAAGTTGAATTCTAATGAAATTGTCCACTCTCAATAGATAAAAACACTGGTTTATTGTGTGATAAATGAGGGGGATTTAGCTCAGATTTGGCTTTTATTATTTTTGAGAATTTTATATTTATATGTGTTTGGTTGTATTTGTTAATAAGTGTGCAAAGTCTCGCTTTTTTATAAGTCTTTGATTTTAATGGGTGTGATGTTCCTTGGTCTTGGTTTTTTGAGTTTTCATCTCAAACACCAGTAATTTCCTTAATGGATTGGCCATATTCCATCCTATGTCATATATATAATTAACTTAATCAATCAAAATAAGATCGCCATCACTTATTTGGATTATTGTACTACAAATAAAGTTTGAGATTTCCTATAGTCCTCGTAACAAAATACAACGGACAAAGGATACACGATGGAACTCAACACGATTATTGTCGGCATTTATTTCCTATTCTTGATTGCGATAGGTTGGATGTTTAGAACATTTACAAGTACCACCAGTGACTACTTCCGCGGGGGCGGTAACATGTTGTGGTGGATGGTTGGTGCAACCGCCTTTATGACCCAGTTTAGTGCATGGACATTCACCGGTGCGGCAGGTAAAGCGTATAACGATGGTTTTGCAGTAGCGGTCATCTTCGTAGCCAACGCATTTGGTTACTTCATGAACTTCGCATATTTTGCTCCAAAGTTCCGTCAACTACGTGTAGTAACGGTAATCGAAGCAATTCGTATGCGTTTCGGTGCGACTAACGAACAAGTGTTCACTTGGTCTTCAATGCCAAACAGTGTTGTTTCTGCCGGTGTATGGTTAAACGCACTAGCAATCATCGCTTCTGGTATCTTCGGTTTCGACATGACAGCAACTATCTGGATTACCGGTTTGGTTGTATTGGCAATGTCTGTAACGGGTGGTTCATGGGCGGTAATTGCATCTGACTTTATGCAGATGGTTATCATCATGGCAGTAACCGTGACATGTGCTGTTGTTGCTGTTGTTCAAGGTGGCGGTGTTGGTGAAATCGTGAATAACTTCCCTGTAGCGGAAGGCGGTTCTTTCCTTTCTGGTAACAACATTAACTACTTAAGCATCTTCAGCATTTGGGCATTCTTCATCTTCGTGAAGCAGTTCTCTATTACTAACAACATGCTTAACTCTTACCGTTACCTAGCGGCTAAAGACTCAAAGAACGCGAAGAAAGCGGCGCTACTAGCGTGTGTGCTAATGCTTTGTGGTGTATTTATCTGGTTCATGCCTTCTTGGTACATTGCAGGTCAAGGTGTCGACCTAGCAGCAGCTTACCCAGATGCAGGTAAGAAAGCGGGTGACTTTGCCTACCTATACTTCGTACAAGAGTACATGCCAGCAGGTATGGTTGGCCTTCTAGTTGCGGCGATGTTTGCAGCGACAATGTCTTCAATGGATTCTGGTCTAAACCGTAACTCGGGTATCTTTGTTAAGAACTTCTATGAACCAATCGTTCGTAAAGGTACGGCTAGCGAAAAAGAACTAGTAACGGTTTCTAAGATTACTTCTGCCGTGTTTGGTATTGCTATCATCCTTATTGCACAGTTCATCAACTCGCTTAAAGGTTTGAGCCTGTTCGATACCATGATGTATGTAGGCGCACTGATCGGCTTCCCAATGACAATTCCTGCATTCCTTGGCTTCTTTATTAAGAAGACTCCGGACTGGGCTGGTTGGGGTACGCTAGTGGTTGGTGGTTTTGTTTCTTACTACGTGGGTTTCGTTGTTAACGCTGAAATGGTGTCTTCAATCTTCGGTCTAGAAGAGCTAACAAGCCGTGAATGGTCTGATGTTAAGGTTGCTATCGGTCTGATTGCTCACATTACGCTGACAGGTGGTTTCTTCATCCTATCAACTCTGTTCTACAAGCCATTAACTGAGAAGCGTCAAGCAGACGTTGATAAGTTCTTCGGTAACCTGTCTACTCCATTAGTTGCGGAGTCAGCAGAACAGAAAGTACTGGATAACAAACAGCGTGAAATGCTTGGTAAACTGATTGCGGTAGCGGGTGTCGGTATCATGCTAATGGCTCTACTCACTAACCCAATGTGGGGACGTCTAGTCTTCATACTTTGTGGTGTGATTGTTGGTGGTGTTGGTGTGCTATTGGTTAAAGCGGTCGATGACGGCGGCAAGCAAGCGAAAGCAGTAACTGAAAGCTAATACATAGAAAACGATTATAATAGAATGCGACGACTCGAAAGGGCGTCGCATTTTTTTTGCTCTGCGAAACGGAAAAACGGTCAGGTGGAAGATATCTGACCTAAATCACGAAAACTGTACAAAATGGTTCAATCGAACCGAAATAGATTTAATTGTCCTACAATAAGACGTATATTATTGCTAATTCCTTTCAATCAACTTGAAAAATAAGTGAGTTAGAATGAGCGACCAAAAATCTCTTGATGCAATCAGGAAGATGAAGCTGGAGAATGATACTTCAGCAGGTAATCTTGTAGACCTACTCCCTATCGAAGTACAGAAACGTGACTTCGACCTATCATTCCTAGACAACTTGAGCGAAGCACGTCCACGTCTTCTTGTTCAAGCAGATCAATTAGAAGAATTCAAAGCGAAAGTGAAAGCTGATGAAGCTCACTGCATGTTTGATGATTTCTACAATAACTCGACAGTTAAGTTCCTTGAGACTGCTCCTTTCGAAGAGCCTCAAGCGTACCCAGCTGACACGGTAGGCAAAGCTTCTCTATGGCGTCCTTACTGGCGTCAAATGTACGTTGATTGCCAAATGGCACTAAACGCGACACGTAACCTAGCAATTGCTGGTGTTGTGAAAGAAGACGAAGCGCTAATTGCTAAAGCAAAAGCTTGGACTCTAAAACTGTCTACGTACGATCCAGAAGGCGTGACTTCTCGTGGCTATAACGATGAAGCGGCTTTCCGTGTTATCGCGGCTATGGCTTGGGGTTACGACTGGCTACACGGCTACTTCACAGATGAAGAACGTCAGCAAGTTCAAGATGCTTTGATTGAGCGTCTAGACGAAATCATGCACCACCTGAAAGTGACGGTTGATCTATTGAACAACCCACTGAACAGCCACGGTGTTCGTTCTATCTCTTCTGCTATCATCCCAACGTGTATCGCGCTTTACCACGATCACCCGAAAGCAGGCGAGTACATTGCATACGCACTAGAATACTACGCAGTACACTACCCACCATGGGGCGGTGTAGACGGCGGTTGGGCTGAAGGTCCTGACTACTGGAACACGCAAACTGCATTCCTAGGCGAAGCATTCGACCTATTGAAAGCATACTGTGGCGTAGACATGTTCAACAAAACATTCTACGAAAACACAGGTGATTTCCCGCTTTACTGCATGCCTGTTCACTCTAAGCGCGCGAGCTTCTGTGACCAGTCTTCAATCGGTGATTTCCCAGGTCTAAAACTGGCTTACAACATCAAGCATTACGCAGGTGTTAACCAGAAGCCTGAGTATGTTTGGTACTACAACCAACTGAAAGGCCGTGATACTGAAGCACACACCAAATTCTACAACTTCGGTTGGTGGGACTTCGGTTACGATGATCTTCGCTTTAACTTCCTTTGGGATGCACCTGAAGAGAAAGCACCATCGAATGACCCACTGTTGAAAGTATTCCCAATCACGGGTTGGGCTGCATTCCACAACAAGATGACTGAGCGTGATAACCATATTCACATGGTATTCAAATGTTCTCCGTTTGGCTCAATCAGCCACTCTCACGGTGACCAAAACGCATTCACGTTGCATGCATTCGGTGAAACGCTAGCGTCAATCACTGGCTACTACGGTGGTTTCGGTGTTGATATGCACACGAAATGGCGTCGTCAAACGTTCTCTAAGAACCTTCCACTATTTGGCGGTAAAGGTCAGTACGGCGAGAACAAGAACACGGGCTACGAAAACCACCAAGATCGCTTCTGTATCGAAGCGGGCGGCAACATCTCTGATTTCGACACTGAATCTGATGTGAAGATGGTTGAAGGTGATGCAACGGCATCTTACAAGTACTTCGTTCCTGAAATTGAATCTTACAAGCGTAAGGTCTGGTTTGTTCAAGGTAAAGTATTCGTAATGCAAGACAAGGCAACGCTTTCTGAAGAGAAAGACATGACTTGGCTAATGCACACAACTTTCGCAAACGACGTGGCAGACAAGTCTTTCACTATCCGTGGCGAAGTTGCGCACCTAGACGTAAACTTCATCAACGAGTCTGCTGATAACATCACGTCAGTTAAGAACGTTGAAGGTTTTGGCGAAGTTGACCCATACGAGTTCAAAGATCTTGAAATCCACCGTCACGTTGAAGTGGAATTCAAGCCATCGAAAGAGCACAACATCCTGACGCTTCTTGTTCCTAATAAGAACGAAGGCGAGCAAGTTGAAGTGTCTCACAAGCTTGAAGGCAACACGCTAATGCTAAATGTTGACGGTGAAACAGTTTCAATCGAACTGTAATTCGCTGAAGTAACAGAAGCTAGATACTAAAAACTCCGAGTGAAAGCTCGGAGTTTTTTTGTTTGCAAAGAACAGGCAGTAGCCTACGAGGTGGGAAGAGGTTGCGTTGGTTAGTTAGAGGCTAAGTAGCAAGAGTGCCAGGCTTAGTAAGTGGCGACAAAACTTGGTTTAAAACCCGTGTTCAGTAAACCTTACTAAGGCTAGGGCAGTGACTGTCTTCCAATAATTTGTCAACTACTGACAGTGGGCAGCCTTAATCTTGTCTGAAAAAAGGGACGGCAGGTTAATAATCGTTATTGGAGTGGCTTATTCTCATTAATCGTATGACATTTAGAGTGCATTATTTCATCAATAGGTTATTTTTTGATTGGGATATCGCTCTTGTAAGTACAAAGCGTGACCATATTTTCTCGTAAAGTGAATCCCCGTCACAACTTGCGTCTAAGCATTGAAGGATTACCCTAAAACTATTGCGTAACGGAAAAGACGTCGTTATTATAATGACCATATAATCATACAATACTATATTTGGAGTTTGAACATGACTAAACCTGTAATCGGTTTCATTGGCCTAGGTCTTATGGGCGGCAACATGGTTGAAAACCTACAAAAGCGCGGCTACCACGTAAACGTAATGGATCTAAGCGCTGAAGCTGTTGCTCGCGTTACAGATCGCGGCAATGCGACTGCATTCACTTCTGCTAAAGAACTAGCGGCTGCAAGTGATATCGTTCAGTTTTGTCTTACAACTTCTGCTGTTGTTGAAAAAATCGTTTACGGCGAAGACGGCGTTCTAGCTGGCATCAAAGAAGGCGCAGTATTAGTAGACTTCGGTACTTCTATCCCTGCTTCTACTAAGAAAATCGGCGCAGCTCTAGCTGAAAAAGGCGCGGGCATGATCGACGCACCTCTAGGCCGTACTCCTGCACACGCTAAAGATGGTCTTCTGAACATCATGGCTGCTGGCGACATGGAAACTTTCAACAAAGTTAAACCTGTTCTTGAAGAGCAAGGCGAAAACGTATTCCACCTAGGTGCTCTAGGTTCTGGTCACGTTACTAAGCTTGTAAACAACTTCATGGGTATGACGACTGTTGCGACTATGTCTCAAGCTTTCGCTGTTGCTCAACGCGCTGGTGTTGATGGCCAACAACTGTTTGACATCATGTCTGCAGGTCCATCTAACTCACCATTCATGCAATTCTGTAAGTTCTACGCAGTAGACGGCGAAGAGAAGCTAGGTTTCTCTGTTGCTAACGCTAACAAAGATCTTGGTTACTTCCTTGCTCTTTGTGAAGAGCTAGGTACTGAGTCTCTAATTGCTCAAGGTACTGCAACTAGCCTACAAGCTGCTGTTGACGCAGGAATGGGTAACAACGACGTACCAGTAATCTTCGACTACTTCGCTAAACTAGAGAAGTAATCGACGTACGACCTCGCTAGGGTATTGCCTGTCTTTTTAGGCGGCGATACCTCAGCGAGGTTCGTTTTTATCTGCCATACCCAACCCTTTGTTCCCTCGTTAAACTCTTCTACTTCTACTTCTACTTCCTCAGCTACACCTACTCAAAACTCTGTTCAACTTTGTTACTGCCTCAATTCCTATTTTTGTTTCTATATCTATATCTATTTGTAAATTCAAAGCCTTCTAGCACCAACTCACTCACTTTTCCTCGCAAGCTTAAACCAGTGCACTTAACTGATTGTTGGCGATGGCTTAACACCGCTCGTATATCGGGTCTGAAAAGAAAGTAAAAAAAACCCACACAGCTGGTGACTGTATGGGCATGTTCGGACGAGCCGTCTGGAAAAACAAATGATCAATAGAAAGTGAAAAAACGAATAACGAGATCCCCCGACAGTTTCTACGTTAAACGAGTTCAATGACCTTAAAGCGGCTGCTTCAATTATCACTTTGAACTGAACAAAAGCATCCAGAAAGAACTTAAGTTATGATTCAAATACACCATAACTTAAGGCTTATTGTATTACAAATAAATTTTAAGATTGAATGCCTTGAGTGAATGGTTAGTTGGTAGAAGTGTGAGTTAAGACTCATTTTTGCATACTATTAGGTAGCGTGGGACAGTAAAATCTGGTGATGATAATTATCGACAGAAATATGACTTTTCACTATGAAATTGGACGTTTTACAAATTTATAGTGATTTTATTCAATGAGATGAAAGTCAAAACGCATAAATGATAACTATGTCACAGGGCTATTTTAGCCAGTTTTAATATGTCAAGATTGCTCACAGAAAGTGCAGTAAATTAAACATACAATATTAATTAAATTGATGGTTGTGACGATGGAACGGCATGAACAAGTTTTGCTTCCCGTATCTTCGAATATCTAAAAAATGACCATTTCATTCGGATAAAAATAATAGACATAGGTTGATATGGATTATGAGTTTTATGAATTCAAAATTGTCTCTAGGGTTTAAAGGAAAATTGATTTTAATGGTGGCGATCGTCAGTTCCAGTGCCTTGGCATTTACGAACTGGTTCACGCTTAACTTGGCGACTGATCAAGTAAACCAAACGATTTATAACGAGATTGATCACTCGTTAACGATAGAAATTAATCAAATAGAAAATACCGTTCAGCGCACCATCGATACCGTTAACTCTGTTGCACAAGAGTTCATGAAATCCCCATACCAAGTGCCGAATGAAGCACTCATGCATTATGCTGCAAAGCTGGGTGGCATTGACAAGATTGTGGTGGGTTTTGACGACGGCCGTTCTTATACCTCTCGCCCTTCAGAGTCTTTTCCTAACGGTGTAGGGATAAAAGAAAAATACAATCCAACCGTTCGACCTTGGTATCAACAAGCCAAATTGAAATCAGGCTTATCTTTTAGTGATCTGTTTTTCACTAAGAGTACTCAAGTGCCTATGATCGGTGTGACCTACTCATACCAAGATCGTGTCATCATGGCCGACATACGTTTTGACGATTTGGAAACTCAGCTTAAACAGCTGGACAGTATCTACGAAGCCAAAGGCATTATTATCGACGAGAAAGGGATGGTGGTCGCTTCAACAGTCGAAAACGTACTTCCGCAAAGCAATATATCTTCTGCAGATACTCAGATGAGACTCAATAGTGCCATTGAACAGCCTGACCAATTCATTGAGGGTGTGATTGATGGCAACCAGAGAATTTTGATGGCCAAGAAAGTGGATATTGGCAGCCAGAAAGAATGGTACATGATATCTAGTATCGATCCTGATCTCGCGCTCAATCAGTTGAATGGCGTGATGTCGAGTGCGCGTATCCTTATCGTGGCATGTGTGCTTGGCTCGGTGATATTGATGATTTTACTGCTGAATCGCTTCTACCGCCCAATCGTGTCACTGAGAAAAATCGTCCACGATCTATCTCAAGGTAACGGAGACCTGACTCAAAGGCTTGTTGAGAAGGGGAATGATGACTTAGGGCATATCGCCAAAGACATCAACTTGTTCATCATTGGTCTGCAAGAGATGGTTAAGGACGTCAAATTTAAGAACTCGGATCTCGATACTAAGGTACTGAGTATTCGTGAAGGTTGTAAAGAAACCAGCGATGTACTGAAAGTTCACACTGATGAAACGGTTCAAGTGGTCTCTGCAATTAACGGCTTATCTGAAGCATCAAACGAAGTCGAGAAGAGTTCTCAGTCGGCGGCAGAAGCAGCAAGAGAGGCCGCTGTGTTCAGTGATGAGACGAAACAAATTAACACCGTGACGGAAACCTATATCAGTGATCTTGAGAAGCAAGTCTGCACCACCTCTGATGATATTCGCTCAATGGCGAATGAAACGCAGAGCATCCAGTCTATCGTGTCTGTGATTGGAGGAATTGCGGAACAAACTAATTTGCTGGCATTGAATGCGTCAATTGAAGCGGCGAGAGCGGGTGAGCATGGCCGAGGTTTCGCGGTGGTTGCTGATGAAGTCCGTGCGTTAGCCAACCGAACTCAAATCAGTACTTCTGAAATTGATGAAGCGCTGTCTGGCTTGCAGTCTAAATCAGATGGTTTGGTTAAATCGATTGAGTTGACCAAAAGTAACTGTGAAATGACGCGTGCCCAAGTGGTTCAAGCGGTAAATATGTTGGCCAAGCTAACGGAACAGATGGAAACGGTAAGTCGTTTTAATAACGATATTTCGGGTTCGTCTGTTGAGCAGAACGCCCTTATTCAGAGCATTGCTAAGAACATGCATAAGATTGAAAGCTTTGTTGAGGAGCTTAATAAGCTAAGCCAAGATCAGTTGATTGAATCAGCAGAAATCAAAACACTTAACGGCAGCGTTAGTGACTTGATGAGCAGCTTTAAGGTTTAACTTTTCTAATATTTATATTTAAAAATCAACATACTAAGTTTAGTTGTTGATCTGAGAGCCACTCAATAGCTTGCGAGTTTAGAGTGGCCTTTCTGCGTTTTTCTTGAGTCTAACTCTACGCAATACTCATTCATCCCACTTCATTTGCCGCATCTCACATTCTGATAAATATATAATTGACATAAAATAGTACAAATATACATTGTCACTCTATTCTTATGGATAAGTGAGATAAATGTGAATAAGCCAATCTTCGTCGTAGTACTCGCTTCGCTTACGTATGGCTGCGGTGGAAGCAGCTCCAGTGACACCAATAACCCAGGAATGCCCGCTGGTGTTGTTGCTCCCTATGATATTACCAAGTATCAAAACATCCTCTCCAGTTCTGACCTTCAGGTATCGGATCCTAACGGCACAGAGGGCAACAAAACCTCTGAAGTGAAAGATGGCGATTTCGATGGTTACATCAGTAATTACTTTTACGCAGATGAAGAGACGGAAAACCTAATTTTTAAAATGGCGAACTATAAGATGCGTTCTGAGGTTCGTGAGGGAGAAAACTTCGATATCAATGAAACGGGTGTAAGACGAAGCTTGTATGCGGAAATAAGCTTACCTGATATCGAGCATGCAATGGCGAGTTCACCTGCCGACCATGATGAAGTGACGTTGCTGCAGATACACAATAAGGGGACTGATGAGAGTGGTACGGGTTATATCCCTCATCCGCTATTGCGTGTGGTTTGGGAGCAAGAACGAGATGGCCTCACAGGTCACTACTGGGCAGTCATGAAAAACAATGCCATTGATTGTAGCAGCGCTGCTGACTCTTCGGATTGTTATGCCACGTCATACAATCGCTACGATTTAGGTGAGGCGGAATTGGACAGTTTTACCAAATTTGATCTTTCTGTTTATGAGAACACACTGTCGCTCAAAGTGAATGATGAAGTAAAAGTGAATCAAGACATCGCTTACTGGCAGCATTTATTGAGCTACTTCAAAGCGGGTATCTATAACCAATTTGAGAATGGTGAAGCGATTGCTTACTATCAGGCGTTGAGATACACCACGACTCAAATCGATGGATCAAACGATTGGGACATTAATGATTGGAAGCTGACTATTCCACCGAGTAAGAATGATTGGTATGGAAGCGGTGGTGACAGTGCTGCTGAGTTAGAACCAGAACGTTGTGAATCGAGTAAAGATCTTCTTTCAAATGAAAGTGATGTCTACGACAGCGATATTGGTCTTTCTTATTTCAATACCGATGAAGGAAGAATGCACTTTAGAGCTGATATGGGTTATGGCACTAGTACACAAAACTCTAACTATATTCGCTCTGAGCTAAGGGAGTTGTATCAAAGCAGTACTCAACCGGACTGCAGCACCAGCGATGAAGATACAAGTTGGTATTTGAACGATACACGAACCAATAAAACCAACCATCAGCTCACCGCAACTTTGCGAGTTGAAGATTACCCGAACATCAACAATCAAGATCCAAAAGTGGTACTTGGACAAATCCATGGTTGGAAGATCAATCAAGCATTGGTGAAACTATTATGGGAAGGAGAGAGTAAGCCAGTAAGAGTGATACTGAACTCTGATTTTGAGCGCAACAACCAAGACTGTAATCATTGTGACCCGTTCAGTGTCGAGTTAGGTACTTATTCGGCAAGCGAAGAGTGGCGATATACGATTCGTGCCAATCAAGACGGTATCTACTTGGCGACTCATGATTTAGATGGAACCAACACCATTTCTCATTTAATCCCTTGGGGACAAGATTACACAGATAAAGATGGGGACACGGTTTCGTTAACATCAGATTGGACATCGACAGACATCGCTTTCTATTTCAAAGCGGGCATCTACCCACAATTTAAGCCTGATAGCGACTATGCGGGTGAAGTGTTTGATGTGAGCTTTAGTTCTCTTAGAGCTGAACATTATTGAATTAGCTAACGTTTGAGTAACAACAATGACTGCTTTAAAGACCATATTGATTCCTAACAATGTGGTCTTTTTTTAACTGCTGCGACACTGGTGAATGAGATGTTCTGAACGATAAATGCTCTGCTCGAGTGATGCACATTCTCACCATTACCGCTCGGATTTTTCGCCCTTGATAGCCCATTTCGCATTCTAAATTTTCATATGTTGTCTTTTATCAATAGGAAGTGTGATCCAGTTAAAGTATGGAAAAAGCGAAAAGTGTTCCCAGTCTCATTTATTCAACGAAGTGTTTTATTTGTATTATAAGATTACGTAATATTTTTGTGTTATCGCAAATACTGAGAGAGAAAACGCCTTATAGCTCGTGTTTGCCAATTTATCTTTCACTTACGAACGCTGTCTTTGTATTATAATAATGGATTAGATATGAAACAAATTACTCTAAAAACCTTACTCGCTTCTTCTATTTTACTTGCAGTTGGTTGTGCGAGCACGAGCACACCGACTGTTGATTTCCCAAATAACAAAGAAACTGGTGAAGCGCTTCTGACGCCAGTTGCTGTTGCCGCTAGTAGCCATGATGGTAACGGACCTGATCGTCTCATTGACCAAGACCTAACAACACGTTGGTCATCTGCGGGTGACGGTGAGTGGGCAACACTAGACTATGGTTCAGTACAAGAATTTGATGCGGTTCAAGCATCTTTCAGCAAAGGTAACGAGCGCCAGTCTAAATTTGATATTCAAGTAAGTGTCGATGGCGAAAACTGGACAACCGTACTTGAAAACCAACTGAGCTCAGGTAAAGCGATCGGCCTAGAGCGTTTCCAATTCGAGCCAGCAGTGCAAGCGCGCTACGTAAGATACGTTGGTCACGGTAACACCAAAAATGGTTGGAACAGTGTGACAGGGTTAGCTGCGGTTAACTGTAACATTAACGCTTGTCCTGCTAGCCATATCATCACTTCAGACGTAGTAGCTGCAGAAGCGGCAATGATCGCTGAAATGAAAGCAGTGGAAAAAGCACGTAAAGATGCGCGCAAAGATCTTCGTTCAGGTAACTTTGGTGTAGCAGCGGTTTACCCTTGTGAGACCTCAGTTGAATGTGACACACGCAGTGCACTGCCAGTTCCGACAGGTCTGCCAGCGACACCAGTTGCAGGTAACGCGCCAAGCGAAAACTTTGACATGACGCATTGGTACCTATCTCAACCATTCGACCATGACAAAAACGGTAAGCCTGATGATGTTTCTGAGTGGAACCTTGCAAACGGTTACCAACACCCAGAGATCTTCTACACAGCTGACGATGGTGGTCTAGTCTTCAAGTCTTACGTGAAAGGTGTTCGTACCTCTAAAAATACTAAGTATGCGCGTACTGAGCTTCGCGAAATGATGCGCCGTGGTGACCAGTCTATTAGCACTAAAGGTGTTAACAAGAACAACTGGGTATTCTCAAGCGCACCTGAGTCTGACTTAGAAGCTGCTGCTGGTATTGATGGCGTTTTAGAAGCAACGTTGAAAATCGATCACGCAACAACGACAGGTAATGCGAACGAAGTAGGCCGCTTTATCATTGGTCAGATTCACGATCAAAACGATGAACCAATTCGTTTGTACTACCGTAAACTGCCAAACCAAGCAACGGGTGCGGTTTACTTCGCACACGAAAGCCAAGATGCAACTAAAGAGGACTTCTACCCTCTAGTGGGCGACATGACGGCTGAAGTGGGTGACGATGGTATCGCACTTGGCGAAGTGTTCAGCTACCGTATTGACGTTAAAGGCAACACGATGACTGTAACGTTAATGCGTGAAGGCAAAGACGACGTTGTACAAGTGGTTGATATGAGCAACAGCGGTTACGACGTAGGCGGCAAGTACATGTACTTCAAAGCAGGTGTTTACAACCAAAACATCAGCGGCGATCTAGACGATTACTCACAAGCGACTTTCTACCAGCTAGACGTATCGCACGATCAATACCAAAAGTAATCTGATCGAATAACACTTAATATTTAAGTTATCGCAATAGCCTCCAGCCTCAGGGTTTGGAGGCTTTTTTGTGCCTGCTGTTTAGGTAGAGGAAATATTAGGCCGTTAAATAGATCAAGTAGAGGGCTAGTGGTTGGCCTTGGTGCTCAGTTCTAAATTTGCCTCCCTATCCTTTGCTCAATCTTCAATACAGCTTCCCATTCGCCTCACGTGCCTATCTTAGTAAATAGCGGTTACATGCAATGATACTGGGAACGATAAGCTTAGGTCGCTCGTACGAGCTTGTATTTACACATGAAGTATTCTCAACCACTCATGGCTAGGTGTTTAAGGTTGGTTTTTAGAACGTGATTAATCCTAACCCTATGTAAACAGGTTAGTTTTCTTGGTTTCGATGTAGGGAGGAGTTTGCAGTTGCAACAGGATTATACAGAGCCATTTCTAGCCTTGGTTAAAAGTGACATGTACCAAAGCAACATAAATACTTGATGACATTGAGAAGTCAACGCGGCGATTGATGAGCTTTCGAGGTTTGAATTTGTCATGAATTGGCAAGTCTCTTAAAGGAGAGTGTCAGTGGGCTATTTGCGAGTTAGTTTTGCCAAATGAATGATTTAGTGAAGTTGAATGGAAATAAAAATGCCGTCACTAAGACTAATGCCGATCAGTTAAAG
>NZ_JBFRLK010000122.1:0-2168 GCF_041469805.1 Vibrio sp. 10N.286.48.C11
GGTCGGGTAGACGACACTTGTTACCAAGTGCCGTCCCCCTAAGAACCCAGCGTGCAACTTTCACTGCACTAGGCTCAAGCCTTCACGAAGGCATCGTTTGATACCCAGCAACTTATAAAGCAGCGAGAGTAGGCTCCTTCCAAGAGTTGCGAGCTTGCCTTTTTGACTTTCTCTTAGCCAAGTATTCTTGGTGTTGAGGGTCATATGGTGTCGCTGCACTTCGGATTTTTACATGTCTCTCGATCGGTACTTTGGCTATTTGGAAGAGATTGAACTGGCAATCCATATCCATGATCTTCTGCCAACCATGAAAATGCCATTGGCCTTTTCGGTTGACGAAGTATTTAAGGGCCACCCAAGTTTTGGATTTTGTCGGATGACGCCTCACTGCCCAGTACCATAATGCAAGAAATAGCTTATGACCTACATATCCGAATACCTGTTTAGCCACGCAATGGCGATAATAATTAGCCCAACCCCTTAATTTCGGATTTATCAGTTTGATAAGATCGTTTACAGAGGTTGTTGCATGCTTTTTGATGAGTTCGCGCAGATTACTCAAGAACAGCAATGTGTTAGATTTACTCGGTTTAATGAGCAATTTCCCTTTGTACTTTCTGTGATTGAACCCTAGAAAGTTAAAGCCGTTATCGATGTGTGTAATGTGCGTTTTCTCTTCGGATAATGTTAAGCCTCTTTCCGCTAAAAATTCAGCGATCAACGGTTTGATATCGTTCTCCAACACTTCCTTTGAAGCGCAGGTGACGACGAAATCGTCGGCGTATCCAATGAAATTGGCTCTACTACCCTTTTTGAGGGCCGTAGACTTAATATGCTGCTCAAGTCCAGCAAGAGTCATTAGCATCAAGGTTGGTGATATTATCCCACCTTGCGGTGTTCCCTCATCGGTGCGATAAAACAGACCTTTGTCCATAAAGCCAGATTTTAGCCATTGTTCCAACATTCTCTTATCAATAACGATGTTATCAAGAAGCCATTGATGGCCGATCTTGTCGAAACAAGCTTTAATATCCCCTTCAAGTACCCATTTAGCTGATTTCTTTAATGCCAAACATTTGAAACACTGCCCAACTGCATCGGCAGTACTGCGATTTGGCCTAAATCCATAACTATTAGGGTCAGCAAGCATTTCCGATATAGGCTCTAATGCAAGAAGATGGAGGGCTTGTTGCGCTCTGTCAATCATGCATGGAATGCCTAATGGTCTGAGCTTGCCGTTCTTTTTAGGGATGTAGATACGCTTGAGCGGTTGGGCTTTGTACGCCTTTCGACTCAATTGATTAACTGCTTTTATGCGGCGTGCATCTGTGTTCCAGATGACACCATCTATTCCAGACGTTTTACTACCTTTATTTTGAGATACTCGCCTTACTGCAAGAAGCTTGGCTGAGCGAGAATGAGTTAGTACCCACTGCAAGGCTTTCGCTTTACCGTGTTTACCTTCTCTAGTTGCCTTTGCGATACGCATCTGAAGCTTTAATACATGCGACTCAATAGGTTTCCAGTCGATAGACTGCCATTGAGCACTGTCAGGAGAGGCACTAATCTCTTTAGAAATCATCATTTGCGTTTCTCCTTAAATAAAGTTCTTCAAACTCTCTCGCAACGAAAGACCAGTCGGAAGTGGGCTCACTTTCGTGACCAGACACGAGTCTGTATCTGCATCGTTACAATGCAGCCTTCGCTTTCTCCGACCTCCTTTACCCGCATCACTATCGGCCACAAGGGCTTTCCCATAGGGAGCGATACAGGCTTACCCTGTTCCGTATGTTACGTAAAATGTCAACTTAGATGCCCACTCTAGTGCGGAGAGTACTTTGATCACGAAAGGCCAATGCCCAACTCCTTTCCGACTCTCGTTGCCGTTTTGGCCACAGCGTATTAACCACTTCCGCTGCTTCATCATATGACGCACCTTTAATGGATTCACATACGTTCATCATATTGACTCCCTAGCACTTACCCGAATTGTGGTTTTCAGGAGGAACATCCTCTCACGATTTTGTTCCCACTCAGCCTAACGGCCAAGTTTCGTTACATTGTCAGATCCGCTACTTTATTCAGGATCTTAGGGTCATCTGGTGATACAGATGGTTCACTCTTGTCGTGGTGAACAACGCTTCATACGACTTCAGGTCGCACGGGCA
>NZ_JBFRLK010000123.1:0-6239 GCF_041469805.1 Vibrio sp. 10N.286.48.C11
CTTCGTAATCTTGCCCTGATCATACAAGCGATTTAGAATATGAGCTTTGTTATTTTGACGATGGATCAATAACCACAATCACGATATTCGTTCACAATCGACAGGAAGCGATGACTTGGTATCTTAGCGAAGGAAAACATATCAACGATCTTTATTCGATAAGACCCGATGAATAATGCTTTGGTATAGAGGACTAGGTCGATAAACCTAAGATAAGAAACTTAAGTGGCATTTTGTGGGACACCCTTTACTGCAATGCCATTAATTAGCAATGTCGTTAATTAGACATATCGCAGCAAAGGGATTCAGTCTCGAATTACTTCAGGATTCGGGCGCGGAATTGACGACCCTTCATTTTACCTGATTCGATTTTGTTCAGTGCTTTTTTAGCCACAGATCTTTCTACCGCTACGTAAGCACGCATTGCAAACAGATTGATCTTACCTACTGATTTACCATCAATGCCGCCTTGGCCCGTCAGTGCGCCAAGAATATCACCAGCACGAAGCTTAGCTTTCTTACCGCCATCAATTTGGATGGTAACCATGTTTGAGTAGTACGGCTTAGCAATTGGTTTTGCTGGCAGTTCAGATGGCTCGATTGGCATGTCCATGTACTCATCAATTTGAGCAACACGGTACATCTCTTTTTCGCTAAAGAAGCTGATCGCTACGCCTTTGCTTCCTGCACGGCCAGTACGACCAATACGGTGTACGTGAACTTCAGGGTCGCGAGACAATTCAAAGTTGAACACAGCATCTAGGTTATCAACATCAAGACCGCGAGCCGCAACGTCTGTCGCCACTAGAATCGAGATGGTTTTGTTTGAGAACTGAACCAAAGCTTGGTCACGTTCACGCTGTTCCATGTCACCATGAAGTTCGATAACACTGAAACCGCGGTGGCTTAGCTCATCGTTTACGTTCTGCACTTCTTTCTTAGTGTTACAGAACACAACCGCAGACTCCGGTTGGTGATGAAGTAACAGCAACTCTAGAGCGTCATCACGAGCTTCAGAACCTTCTAACTTGTAGAAGTGTTGTTGGATGCTTGAGTGATCGTGTGTTGATTCAACCTTCACCATTTCTGGATTGCGCATAATGCGGTCTGCAACAGATTTGATCTGTTTAGGGAAAGTCGCACTGAATAGCAGAGTTTGGCGTTCTTTTGGCGCCGCTTCAATCACAGCATCCAAAGCGTCTTGGAAACCCATCTCTAGCATGCGATCCGCTTCATCTAACACAAGTGTGTTCAGCTCAGACAGGTCAATGCGGCCTTTCTCTAGGTGATCAAGAATACGACCAGGTGTGCCCACAAGAATGTGTGCGCCATGCTCTAGTGAACCAATCTGTGGGCCCATTGGCATACCGCCACATAGTGTCAGCACTTTAATGTTGTGAATACCACGAGCAAGAGTACGAATCTCTTTTGCTACTTGGTCTGCAAGCTCACGAGTCGGACATAACACTAAAGACTGAACACGGAAACGCTTAACGCGTAGGTTCTGCAGCACGCCTAAACCGAAAGCAGCTGTTTTACCTGAACCCGTTTTACCCTGACCGATAACGTCCTTGCCATTTAGGATAGTAGGAAGACTTAACGCTTGGATCGGCGTCATTTCAGTATAACCAAGAGAATCTAACGTATTTAGAAGCTCTGGTTTAAGGGCGATTGAAGAGAATTTTGAAGTGCTCAATGGAAATATCCAACTGGTGAAAAACAGAGTGCATTATGAGTGTTTTTGAAAATTATTCCACCTTAATCACAGTTTTGGAGAAACATGTTAGGCGAACACAAAAAAGCCAGCTTACTTAGCTGGCTTTGACTTCTATACGAATTGCTTTCTATGGCACACCGTGACCTTTAGATGCCACCCATACGCGATACCACTGTTCGCGCGTCAGCTCGATTTTCAGTGCATCAACGGCCGTCTTCACACGCTCAATCTTACCAGAACCAATAATTGCAATTGGACTAGATGGTAAACGACGAACCCAAGCGTAAATCACTTGATCAATGCTGTCTGCACCGACTTCTTGACGAATCGCCTCTAGCTCATCACGAACGCGAACCGCTTGCGCTGAATCACCACTGAAGATGCTACCACCACCGAGACAAGACCACGCCATCGGGCGAATGCGGTTCATCTGCAGTTGATCTAGCGTGCCATCATGAGCCACTTCGAAGTTCAATGGGTTGATTTCAACTTGGTTGGTCACTAACGGCTTACCGAGTCGAGATTGAAGCAGTTCGAACTGACGCGGTGAAAAGTTAGAAACACCGAAGTGCTTAACTTTACCTACTTTGTGTAGCTCTGCGAACGCTTCTGCTACTTCATCGGCATCCATTAACACGTCAGGGCGGTGAATCAACAATACATCGATATCGTTAACACCTAAGTGCTCTAATGAGTTATTTACTGATTGGTAAATATGCTGCGCGCTGGTGTCATAGTGATTGATCTTACGATCTGGAGTGTGGTCACCACATAGGTTGATATCGCACTTGGTGACGATTTGAATATCATCACGAAGGCTTGGTTCAAGCGCTAAAGCCTCACCAAACAACTTTTCACATTGGTAGTTACCGTAAATATCCGCGTGATCAACAGTTGTGATGCCAAGATCAATATGTTGCTTCAGGAAAGTCAGGCGTTGTTGCGGGGTCATGCCCCACTCTGCTGTACGCCAGTATCCTTGCACCAGCTCAGAAAGTTCTGGGCCTTGTGGCGCTATCGTTACTCTTGCAACCATGGGTTGTCTCCTTTATCAATACTGAACGTATCCTAATCTCGTTTTACCGAAGGCTCAACGTATAACAAATGGCAAAGCTAAACGCTTATTAAAAATGTGAGAGCCGCAGAAAAACGAACACTTAAATGAATTATAACTTGCTGTCTGCCCGCGAGCCGTTCTCCTGAAAGGCTTGTTTAACCTAATAAATAACGAAACTATCTATAAATTTGAGCAATTAAAAACGATTAAGTTCAACCATTAAGTTGTCACCATCACTCTGTAACTGAATCCAAGGAGAGGTAGAAGATAAGCTAGGCACATTCCATACACTCAGTTGCTCTGCTGAACCGTGAGGCGCGTTGATAAATTCGAACAGCTGTTTATCCACCTTATCGAAACCAACACCTTCATTTCGAGCTTGTTCGAGTTGAGCTGTAACATCGAATTCATCTTCACCAATACGAATTGAACTGAGAGCAAAGCCATCTTGGCGAAGGTATGCCTGAAGCTTTGTGTAACTTAGGTCCGAATATGGCAGGTTTAAGCGAACTGTTTCAACGCTTGAGTCGCCCAGTTCCAGTTCAACATACACATCCAGATCGTAATATTGGGTTAAGTCACTGCATAACAGCGTATCTTCGATCTCACCACAATCCATCAACTCGATGTCGTTAATATAGTTTTGAGAATTCGGCTGACTTGGGCTGCTGTTAAATACTGTTCTTAGCCACCAGCTTTCGGTTGCTTGCGCTGAAAATGAAATAGCATTGAGGGACAGCATTAGAGGCAAGATTAGAACTTGAAAGATTTTCATCGACTGGGCTTATTTAGCGCTATATGAAGTGTCCATTATACGTGACCAAACGACAAACAACTGCTCGAGTCGCAAATTTTAGGCGAAAAAAAACGGGCATACATGCCCGCTAGATAATTTCATCACCGAATAACGTAATCCGTCACGTTGAGAACCATTACGAAAGAGAGAATATCACTCTCCCACAACAGTTACAACATGACATACCCATTACTTGTAGCCACCTTCAATAGCAGGCTCTTCAAGCGACAATCTGACTTTGTTACGTTGAATAGCTTCTGGCGGTAAACTGATGAAGCCGTATTGGTTCAACACGCCTTGATGAAAAGGTAACTTCTATGCCGTTATACTTAACATCACAAAATACATTCAATGAATGTGTCATAATGTTGAAATTACTGGTTAAATTTCAAGGAATGTCATGACTGCAACGAACTATCTCAACCAATTGAATCAAAAGTATCTTGCGACTCATAAAGCGAAAGAAGACTTCTTTTGGGATACATATATGGGTATCAGTGACGACCACGATGGTTCGACACTCGCACAGACTCAGTGGACGGAATTTCTAAGCGCTGCCGAACAGATTACTGCTATCGAAACGCAACTTGCTGCTATCGATAAAATTCAAGATCCTCTCGAAAAAGAGAGTACACTAACAGGCTTGAATGGTTGGTTAGCGACCTTTAGATCTCACGCTATTGAGTCTGAGCAGTCACAGAAGCTCAAAGCCGATCTCATAAAGTTTGAGGCTGAACTGTTTGAGAAAAAGCAGAATCATGCGATGACTTACGTAAATGAAACAGGCGATGAAACGGAAGGGTCACTGCCTGTTTTAGGTTCAGCCGTTAGAAGTAATGGTAATGAACAAGTTAGGCTTTCTGCACATCAAGCATTATTAGATTTAGAGCAATGGCTGCTGGCTAACGGCTTTATTGAGCTGATCAAAAAACGTAACCAATTTGCTCAATCACTGGGGTTTAAAACCTTCTTTGATTACTCGGTGGTAAAAACCGAACAGATGACGACAGAACAACTGTTTACGATTCTGGATGACTTCGAAGCACGCACGCGTGATAGCCATCAACAAAGCCTAGCGAACTTAGCTAAGCAGAAAGGCAAAAGTGCACTCGAAGCTCATAACTTCACCTACTCTTTCGCTGGTGATGTTATGAATGACCTTGACCCGTATGTTCCGTTCTCAAAATCATTAAGACGCTGGATAGAGTCTTTTGGTCGCCTCAACATTGAATACTCTCAAGCGACATTGAAACTCGATTTACTTGATCGCAAAGGAAAATACCCTAATGGCTTCTGCCATGGCCCTATCCCTTCTTTCTATGACCAAGATGCTTGGGTTGCGGCCCAAGTTAATTTCACTAGCAACGCTAAGCCCGATCAAATAGGCAGTGGCTATGATGGGATTAACACACTATTTCACGAAGGTGGTCACGCGGCGCATTTTGCTAATGTAAAAATGAACGCCCCTTGTTTCTCTCAAGAGTTTGCGCCGACTTCGATGGCTTATGCTGAAACACAATCCATGTTCTGCGACAGCTTGTTAAATGACGCTGACTGGCTAAAACAGTACGCTCTAAATGCGGACGGGCAACCTGTGCCAGATGATCTAATTAAAGCCATCATCGACAATAAACAGCCCTTCCGAGCTTACCAAGAACGCAGCATTCTTGTGGTTCCATATTTCGAGCGAGCCCTGTACGAATTAGCTGATGAAGACCTCACGCCTGAAAAAATCACGGCACTTGCTCGTAGCAGTGAAAAGGCAATTCTTGGATTGTCTTGCAGCCCTCGTCCACTGATGGCGATCCCTCACTTATTGTCTGATGAAGCATCTTGCTCATACCAAGGTTATCTATTGGCTCATATGGCGGTGTATCAAACACGAGCTTATTTCACCGACAAGTTTGGTTACTTAACAGATAACCCAGAGATCGGGCCTTTGTTGGCGAAACACTATTGGCATAAAGGCAATAGCGTGAACCATAACGGTACAATCGAAAGCCTGACTGGGGAAGGTTTTAATGCCAAATATCTCGCTGACGAGTGTAACTTATCGCCAGAGGAGGCTTGGGCGATTGAGGAGCAAAAAATCAAACAGCTGTCGACAAGAGAACGTGCACCAGTCGCGGATTTGAATGCGAAGGTATCGATCGTTGATGGAGCAACTGAATTAGCGAATAATGCAAAGTCGAATGACCAAATGTGTGATGATTTTGAGCACTTTATTATTGAGCAATACGGTCGATAGATTGAGTTTTAATGCTAATGAAAAAGGCAAAAATGAGTAGTGACATAACTCATTTTTGCCCCATTCCAATTCGGGATGCATGTCTGTCACACTTCAAGGCTAGCCATTTGGCCTACATTTTCTAACCAGTGCAGTGTCTAGTGAAGTGCGGGCTAACCAAATGGCTCTTTCCTTAGTTGTTCACTACCAGATCATTGGTTTGGGTCACCCGCAGCCCTATAGAGTCTCTAGTTTTACTAGATCACACTTTGTTATATATCTCTAAGCTCGCACCTTCAATGGAATAGCCTGACTCGACCCCTATGTCATCAGAAATTACTGTTTCTGTTTTCAAGGTTCCTGTGATGTAAACGATATCCCAAAGGTCTTTATACCAATCCGGAAAATTAACTGATCAGGTCAATCCAATCTCTTGTACACA
>NZ_JBFRLK010000124.1:0-304 GCF_041469805.1 Vibrio sp. 10N.286.48.C11
AATCCAATCTCTTGTACACATTTTTGTGACGCGATCTTTGCACTCAAGAAATCCATTCCAAGCGCTACAGACCTTCGAAACAATATCGTTATAATCAATGAAGTTTTGGTTTGCTAGATAGTGTTGCCTTAACCAACTCCACACTTGCTCTATAGGGTTAAGCTCTGGTGAGTATGGCGGCAATTTGATAATACTGACATTATCAAATGGGTTAGCAATATCATCGGTATGCCATCCTGCGCCATCCATTATTACCACTGAATGACGGTCTTTTTCTGTGACTTTAGATATCTGCTCTAGATGG
>NZ_JBFRLK010000125.1:0-21368 GCF_041469805.1 Vibrio sp. 10N.286.48.C11
ACGCCATGCTCGGCGCACAACAAAAAGCCCAAACAACGTTAATTGTTTGGGCTTTTTCTATTCTATCGGCCATATAAGTCAGTGTGCGAGCGCTTGTAAATCAACAGCTAATTATATAAATATCAATTCAAATCACTATTTCCAAAAAGAAAAATCGCACTTTAGAGAATCTAAACTAGACTTCAATCTAACAGTCAAAAGATTAAAACGATTAGCGTAGGCTCTTCGGAGCCCTTTCCCCTAAGCCCAAACAGGAAGGTTTGGGCTTTTTTTTGACCGAAAGGACCGCTTACTTAACTAAGCTGATACCTTCTTTGTCGATAGTGATCTTGCCAGATTTGTATAGACCACCAATTGTCTTCTTGAACGTACCTTTGCTGGTTCTGAATGCAGAGAAAATAACTTCAGGAGAAGACTTATCATTCAAAGGCAGGTAACCGCCTTTCTTCTCAAGCAGGTCAAGAACCTTAGTGCTTAGGTCATCCATCTTAGCCACACCAACCTTCTGAAGAGACAAATCAATCTTACCGTCTTCTTCACGAACGTTTTTAATGTAGCCTTTTAGTGTTTTACCAATGAACAGCTTACCGATGATGTCAGATGGGAAAATCATACCCCAGTGTTCACCGTTCACGATCGCTTTGTAACCTAACTGGCTGCGCTCAGCGATAATGAGATCGACTTGCTCATTTTGCTTATAAGTCGCAGGCGTGTTGTCTAACCATTTGTTGAACTTCGTTGTACCAACGATACGGCTCGATGCTTTATCGATATACACATATACTAAGATTGACTGACCTTCGTTTAAACGGCCACGCTGCTCGCTGAAAGGAACAAGAAGGTCTTTACCTTTCACGCCCCAGCTCATGAATGCACCAGTGCTGTTAACACCTTCAACCGTCATCAAACCAAACTGGCCTACTTGAGCTATTGGTTTTTCAGTCGTTGCAGCGATCTGGTTGTCAGAATCTATGTATAAGAAAACATCTAGCTTTTGACCAATTTCAACACCTTCAGGAGTAAATCGTTTCGGCAGCAACACGGTTCCATAGTCGCTCGCGTCAAGGAATACACCGAAGTCTGCTTGTTTTACTACTTCTAAGTTGTTTATTTGACCAATATTAATCATCAAGGTTGTCTCTACTTTAAATTTGGCGGAGATTATACGTGATCTCTGATATGCTTTCGCTAGTTTCATTCATATTTTTACATTCTAGGAGACATCGTTGATCACCGTTGATAAACAAGATGCGATAACAATTAAAATTAACCATGCCATGGCTAAGACCAAAAAGCTCGACATGGACGTTTATCTATTCATTCCCGGTGAACTTGGACTGACTCCTGAAGTGCTTTCTGAAAGTGCCTTTTTCTACAGCTCAATCACTCAAAAACGTGCCTACTATAGTGACAAAACACTTTTACCTTTGGTACACAGTCGCTTGGCAAAACGTGGACGCTTATCTACAACACAGTATCGTGTCAGTTTGAGTCTGTTTGCCTACCAATATGTTATCGCGTTAGATAAAGCAGTCAGCAGCTTAAATAAAACTGATAGTGACGACGTAACGGCTGATGAAGTAGATGAAGTCATTGAATTGGCTTTAGATATCTTGAAGAAGCTACGCCGAAGCATCCCTTACGAAGAAAATCTCAAGCGCTACTACGCTAATATCGATAACTACCTATCTTGGTATACCGAGCAAAAGTTCCTATCGCTAGTTTCACACATGCCACGAGGTAGTGAGTATTCAACGATTAAAGAACGACTCTTAACGCTTTGTGATAAAGAGACCGCGCACCGTAAACTGAACCGCTACAACTCAGCAAGAGTTCGAGAGGACGTTACCCGCTTGAGTAACAAGATGCGTTTGCTGCGTCGTTTGATTGAACACCCTATCGTGCTTAAAGAAAAGACAACGTCGATGGGTAAGAACGTTAAGCGTGCCGTGAAAGGCATCGCGACCGGTTTGGTGATGGTTGTCGTGACCACTACTGTGATCTTGGCTCGTGACTTTCTTGGTGAGATTACCGCCTCTTTCATCGTGGCAATGTCTTTCATTTACGCACTGCGTGAGATCTTTAAAGATGACTTAAGAGACATCCTTTGGCGCTGGCTGCGTAAAGGCAAGCCAAAATGGAAGCGTCGTTACTATGATCCAACGACCAACAAGTCAGTAGGCCATAAACTGGAATGGTTGGACTACGCAAATTTTTCTAAGCTTGCAGATCGCATTCAGTCGATCCGTAAAAAGCGTGTGGTACAACGTGAAGAGCAAATCTTGCATTACCGCTCTCATACTGAGATGTCGACATCGACCTTTATGAGTGGTTATGAGGAGACTCGTGAAACGTTATCGATCAGCCTCAGAGCGCTGACACGGTTGATGGATAAAGGCTCAAACAAGATCTACCGCTTGAATGAAGGACAAGTGAGCCGCGAATCAGTAGAAAAGCGTCATCTTCTCAACCTGATCATTAAAGAGAACAACCATGATAACGAACCAACCTACTACCGTTGGAAGATCGTTATGAACCGTTCAAAAATAGTTGATATTGAGCAGATCACTCAAGAGTCATAGAGCCGTTATAAAGTTCTCTATAACGGTATGTGGAAACCATTCACATACCGTTGTTTTATCTCTTCAACGTTACCCATGACTTCTAAACCAAAATCTATTATTTAATCGCTATTTTCTTGAAGGGACTTTCTTAATTGAAAGCGTAAGCGTGAACTCCGCCATCGGCTCGTCACCATGTAAAGATGGGCAAGTCGCGATAATGGTTACGGGTTGATTGACCCGTTCTCCGGTCGACATGGTTTCTGCCAGCATAGTGTTGATCAGCTCACCGTCGTTACAAGTGAAATGCACATCACCTTCAGGGCGCTTCAAAAAGTTACCCGTCACCTCTTTAAAAGCCAACGAGATCTTTTCACCTTGCTGCTGAGATTTGCTCATCGCAAGAAACCCACCCGCGACATCCGCACCTACAGCCAAAACGCCAAAGTACATACTGTTAAGGTGATTCTTAGTACGCCTTCTAAGCGGGATTTTCACTTCAACATGTTGGTTGTCCAACGCGAGTAGTTTTGGTCGGCACAACCAGATAAGTGGGACTTTGAAAAAGCCAAACATGCTTAAGTAGAAATTTGCTTTTTGTAGAGGGGTCAACATTCGGATTACCTCGTCAAATCAGTCATCAGACCAGTTAATCGATTAGCGATAGAGATGTCAAAAAAATGTTACAAAAAAGAGATATCATCGCACAATGATATCTCTTTCATTCTCAAAGCATTAGCGCCTTAAGTCGGCTTATCAGGCAAGCTAATCGATTTACGCAGTCACGACCGTTTCTACGCATTCAAGATCAGCTATGTAACCTTGTAGACGTGGGTAATCCACTAAGCCTTGAGTTACTAGCAGCACTGGCTTCTTCGCGTTCAGGGTTGCTTTAACAATCATATCCAACAAGGTAATAACCGCTTCGTTTTGTGGATCAAAAGCGTGCTGCTGAGCTTCATTGTGTTTGTCTACGCCTAAAGTGAAAGACGCTAAGCTATCAACGTTTACCACTACACCATCGAAGTAATGCAGTAAACGTTCGCTCAGTAGCACTGCAGACGGCACATCGCACGAGAACAGTACTTTCAAACCGTTAAGGCCGCGTGGTAGCCCTTGCTCGGCAAGCAGGTCAATAATCTTAGCGGCATCGCTTAACGCACGAACGTAAGGCACAACTACTTCAACGTTGATGCCCTGCTCACGTAATGCCTTAATAACCTGACATTCTAAAGCGAAAGCCTTGCTGTATTCTGGTGTCGCGTAACGAGCAACGCCACGAACACCTAGTGCAGGGTTAATCTCTTCTGCTTCACAGTTCCCGCCAAGCAGCGAACGGAATCCATAGCTGTCTGCACTGCTTAATGCGATACGAACAGAAGTGTGATTTGGCTGAACGGCAGCTTGAATGGCAATCACTAAGGTCGAAACAAAATGCTCATCGACTGTTTTATCGCCAAGGATCGCTTCTAAAGACGTTTTTTCAATATCAGTCAAAGTATCTAAGTGACTCTCGATACTTGGGTGGTAGAAGACACGATCCATCACTAATTCTGATAATGAAACGTATAAGTGGTTAGAATTATTATTATCGTTGTAAGAAGGCAGCACATCACCTAAGACGAGTTCTGGGTGCAAAGTGCTTTGATTTTCTTGAGTCATTGCTGCTCCAGCATTTTTATGTTGTGTTCAAACGAAAATACCGATAGCTGCCTGTTAATACAAGTGAAAATCCCTTATTTGACGCTGGCCTGCTGATAAAAATAAGAATATTAGCAATAACTGAGATAACTTTGACTCAATAGAGTTTATTCCTCTGTTCAATTCCGTTATCTTAACCACTCCGCAATAGAATAAAAAAGCTATCACATGCCATTAAAAACTGATGAGTTGAGAACCCAAGCTCTGGGTCCTATGCCAACTCCTGCCGAACTAGGCAATGCACACCCTATTACTGACGACGTTGCTGAGCGCATTAAAAATTCTCGCCGCCAAATCGAAGATATCCTAACTGGTCGTGATAACCGCCTATTAGTTATCGTAGGCCCTTGCTCTGTTCACGATACAGATGCGGCACTTGATTACGCTGAGCGCCTAAGCAAAATTCAAGACCAGTACAAAGATGAACTGTTCGTTGTAATGAGAACCTACTTCGAGAAGCCTCGTACTGTTGTAGGTTGGAAGGGTTTGATTACAGATCCTAACCTTGATGGTTCATACGCACTTGAAACAGGCTTGAGCAAAGCTCGTAAGCTTCTGCTAGATATCAACAAGCTTGGCCTCGCTACCGCGACTGAATTCCTTGATATGATCACAGGTCAGTACATTGCAGACCTTATCACTTGGGGTGCGATTGGCGCTCGTACAACTGAATCTCAGATTCACCGTGAAATGGCTTCTGCACTGTCTTGCCCTGTTGGCTTCAAGAACGCGACCAACGGCAACATCAAGATTGCTATCGATGCAATTCGTGCAGCACATGCTTCACACTACTTCTACTCTCCAGATAAGAACGGCCGCATGACGGTTTACCGTACTTCTGGCAACCCATACGGTCACGTTATTCTACGTGGTGGCGATAAAGGCCCTAACTTCGACGCTGAATCTGTAGATACTGCATGTAAGCAACTGGCTGAATTCGATCTACCTCAACGTTTGGTTGTAGACTTTAGCCACGCTAACTGTCAGAAGCAACACCGTAAGCAGTTAGAAGTTGCACAAGACATTTGTGAGCAAATTAAATCTAACAAGAACCAAATTGCAGGCATTATGGCAGAGAGCTTCATTATTGAAGGCAACCAGCCAATGACAGACATTAACAACCTAGAATATGGCAAGTCGATTACTGACCCATGCCTAAGCTGGGAAGATACTGCAACAATGCTAGACATGCTTGCAACAGCAATTAAAGATAGAAACTTAGCTTAAGGAAACAACACAATGCCATCATTTGACATTATCTCTGAAGTAGAAGCAGTAGAACTGCGTAACGCAGTAGACAACGCAAACCGTGAACTATCGACTCGTTTCGATTTCCGCGGCGTTGACGCAAGCTTTGATTACAAAGATGAATCAGTAAAATTGACTGCTCAAGACGATTTTCAACTGAAGCAAATGCGCGATATCCTTCGCAGCAACCTAACGAAGCGTAATGTTGATCCTAACGCGATGGAAGCGAAAGCGGCAGACCAAACAGGTCGCACTTGGCACCAAACGGTTATCTTTAAGCAAGGCATTGAAACTGATGTCGCTAAGAAGATCGTTAAGCTAATCAAAGACAACAAAGTTAAAGTTCAAGCTTCTATCCAAGGCGACAAAGTTCGTGTTACTGGTAAGAAGCGTGATGACCTACAAGCTGTTATGGCTCTAGTTCGCGGCGGTGAACTTGGTCAACCTTTCCAGTTTGACAACTTCCGCGACTAATTATTGAGTTTGAGCGACCGCCTATTTGGGTTGCTCATTCATCAGCACAATGCCGTGTTTGAAATAGCAAAAAGCCACTTCTTTAAGGGAAGTGGCTTTTTATTTATCTGGTCCAGTTTTAGTTTTATTCCGAGCCTCTAGCCGATTTAAAACAACCAGAAAGCTCTCATTTCAACTAGAAGCAACAGCCTCAACTGAGTACTTGGGCTGCTGACAATTTTAGGTCTTTGCCGACCAACAGATTAAACTCTACGCTTGCTGGTGGAATAAACACACACACTCGTAATTTCTCTGCTCTTGCTTGCTCAAGCTTTGTTGATAGCTCTCCGCTGTTGGCGTAGCTCTCTCTTTCTGCATCTCGGCGGCACAGGTCGATAAATTCAAATGGACAATCGCTCGGTGAAAGTACGAGCTCTGCCTCCTGCATCAAACGTAAAGCCTTCATAGACAACAGCTCGACATCTTGCTCGAATTCAATCCAAGTGACCTGCCCTTCGCTATCAATGCCTTCGGTTAGCGCTTGCTGGTAGTAAGACTCTAACTGCTCTCTGTCATTCACCTGCTCGATAAAGCTGGATGACAAGAAACGCTCCCAAAATTTACGACGCTCGTCGACGGTTGGGAATGACTCTTTGATTGAATTGCGTTTTGATGCACCGAAGTCTGCTATCAAACCTATGTTTTGTGGCAATACCGTTTCGAGTTTTTCTCTGATATTTCTTACTAAAACAGGTGATGCCCCGCCACTAGAGATGGCAATTTGGATTCTGCCGCGATTTATCATCGAAGGTGTGATGAAATCGCAGTAAGGAAGATCGTCAACCACATTGACTAAAATGCCCAGTTTTTTCGCATCATTATACACTTGGTGATTCAAGCTTGGGTTGTCTGTTGTGGCCCAAACCTGCAAGTAATTTTTCGATATGATCTGTGACGAGTAAAAGTTTTGAACCCAGTGAAGCTTGTTCTCGTCCACAAGCTGCTTTAAGTAAGGCGCTACCTTGGGAGACACCAAAGTCACATCCGCTCCCGCTCGTAGTAAGCTATCGACTTTACGGCAAGCAACCTCACCCCCACCAACCACTAAGATTGGCTTATTTTCTACATCCAAAAACATTGGGAAATAACGCATGTTCTTCCTTGAGACTACTTCAATAACTATTCAGCCATGCTACCAAATTTGGAGCATATTCATAACTATCGAAGTGTAATAAAAATATTTATTGACCAAATTTCAACATTTCTTAAGTTTAATATTTCATCATTGCAATGTGGATTCAGAATATTTATCTAGTCGATTATCAATATAAAAATCTAAATCTCGTTGCACCAACAGTGTGAACCGTTGCACTATTTACATTCACTTAACATTTGGTCATTCTAATTGTGTTCGGATTTGTGATTTCATTCAAAATTCTTTTTAAATTATACATTTGTGAAACTACGGATCCTTTCCTAACCTTATAAACAGTTGTTTAAATCGCACACAGTTTCATTTGCAAAATGCAAGTCGTTTAATTTGAACAACAAGGTCATAGAAAACGCAACACATAAGAGAAACTCAAACGAGCACGAGTATCAGGTGTCACCTGGTTAACAAGGAAGGATACAAATGACAAATAAACTAACACTTCTTGCTTCAGTAGTAGCTGCATCAACTGCGATGATGGCAACATCGGCATCAGCGGCAGAAAGCACTCTGGACAAAGTCACATCTCAAGGTTTTCTAACTTGTGGTGTAAGTACCGGTCTTCCAGGGTTCTCTAACCCTAACTCAAAAGGTGAATGGGAAGGAATTGATGTTGAGTATTGTCAAGCTCTTGCAGCGGCTGTACTCGGTGACAAGACTAAAGTTAAGTATGTACCTCTAACAGCAAAAGAGCGTTTTACTGCGCTTCAATCTGGCGAAATCGACGTACTATCTCGTAACACAACATGGACATTACATCGTGACACTGCTCTAGGTCTGAACTTCGTAGGCGTTAACTACTACGATGGTCAAGGCTTCATGGTTAAGAAAGAACTTGGCCTAACAAGTGCTCAAGAGCTTGATGGCGCTTCTGTATGTGTTCAATCAGGTACAACAACTGAACTTAACCTAGCCGATTACTTCCGTAACAGTGGCATGTCTTACAAGCCAGTGGTATTCGATACGGCAGCACAAACATCGAAAGGTTTCGACGCAGGTCGTTGTGACGTACTAACAACTGACCAATCTGGTCTATACGCACTTCGCCTAAACCTAGCTGATCCTAAATCTGCAGAAGTACTTCCTGAAATCATCTCTAAAGAGCCTCTAGGCCCTGTTGTTCGTCAGGATGATGACCAATGGTTTAACGTTGCTAAGTGGACACTTTCAGCAATGATTAACGCGGAAGAATACGGCATCTCTTCTAAAAATGCAGACGAAATGCTTAAGTCAAAAGATCCAAACATCAAACGTATTCTTGGTGTAGACGGTCCTAAAGGTAAAGGCCTTGGCATTCGCGACGACTGGGGTTACCAAGTAATTAAGCAAGTTGGTAACTACGGTGAGAGTTTTGAGCGTACTGTTGGTACAGGTTCTCCACTTCAAATCTCTCGTGGTGTAAATGCATTATGGAATGCGGGCGGCTTTATGTACGCTCCACCAATCCGTTAATAAATTTTCAAGCATCAATTAGGGCGGAGTTTTCCGCCCTATTTATTAAATGGATTTGAGGTTATAGTAGTATGAAACCTAATGAAACTATTTCTCCAGCTCAGGCAAAGCCACAGCCCAAAAGTGCCAACTTATTTTACAACCCCACTTTTCGCTCCATCATTTTCCAAATTATCGCCGTCGGGGCGCTTTGTGCTTTCTTTTACACGATTGTAAATAATGCACTCACAAACTTAGATTCCCGTGGTATCACCACTGGTTTTGATTTTCTCTCACAAGAAGCTGGTTTTGGTATCGGCTTAACACTGATTGAATACGACGAGACCTACTCATACGGTCGTACATTCTTTATCGGTCTTCTCAATACCGCTTTGGTTTCAGTACTCGGCATCATGCTAGCGACAGTGCTGGGCTTTAGTATGGGTATCGCTAGACTCTCTTCAAACTGGCTAGTTAGCCGATTTGCAGCTGTCTACATTGAGATATTCCGAAATATCCCTCTGCTATTACAAATCTTTTTCTGGTATTTCGCCGTTCTACAAGCCTTGCCTTCTGCTCGTCAAAGTATGAGTCTAGGTGAAGCAATTTTCTTGAACGTACGCGGGTTGTACTTCCCTGCTCCAGTCTTTGAGCAAGGCAGTAGCATTGTCATCGCATCATTGATTGTCGGTATTATCGCTACGTTTATTATCAACATCTGGGCTAAGAACAGACAGAAACTGACCGGCCAACAAACACCGATGTTGCGAATTGCCGCTGCGTTGATTTTAGGCTTACCGTTGATAACTTACTTTGTTATGGGCATGCCTATCTCTGCAGATTACCCTGTGTTGAAAGGGTTTAACTTCAAGGGTGGTGTTACGATAATCCCTGAGCTTGCTGCATTGATGCTCGCTTTAAGTATCTATACAGCAGCGTTCATTGCTGAGATTGTTCGTTCAGGTATTAACGCGGTAAACCATGGGCAAACTGAGGCTGCGATGTCTCTAGGCATCCCACGTTCTAGAACTCTAAAGCTTGTCATTATTCCACAAGCATTAAGAATCATTATCCCACCACTAACCAGTCAGTATCTAAACCTGACCAAAAACTCATCACTTGCGATGGCCATTGGTTATCCTGATCTTGTCTCTGTATTTGCAGGAACAACACTTAACCAAACTGGACAAGCTATCGAAGTAATCGCGATGACAATGGGCGTCTACCTAACCTTGAGCCTATTAACGTCCGCTCTAATGAACATATACAACCGCAAAGTAGCGTTGGTGGAGAGATAAGATGAGTACACATCAATTTCAACCTGATCTTCCGCCTCCAGCGAATACCGTTGGGCCAGTCGGTTGGTTAAGAAAAAATCTATTTAATGGACCTATTAACAGCGTCGTCACTGTGATTCTTGCTTACTTTGCTTTCACCCTATTATGGGCAATAGCGGATTGGGCATTCATCAGTGCCGACTGGATAGGAACCACACGCGATGCCTGTACTAGCGAAGGCGCTTGTTGGGTTTTTATCAGCGTTCGTTGGGACCAATTCATGTATGGCTTCTACCCAGAAGCTGAACTGTGGCGACCTCGCCTCTTCTACGCAACGTTGGCCATTTTTGTAGCCTTACTGGCTTATGAAAAAACACCTAAACGTACGTGGATTTGGTTGTTCTTCGTCAACATCTACCCATTTATCATTGCCGGCTTGCTATACGGTGGCGTCTTTGGGTTAGAAGTTGTTGATACCCATAAATGGGGCGGCCTATTGGTTACACTGGTCATCGCACTTGTTGGTATTGTAGTGTCACTCCCTATTGGTGTTGCACTTGCTCTTGGGCGTCGCTCAGAGATGCCGATCATTCGCAGTATGTGTACCGTATACATCGAAATTTGGCGTGGCGTACCGCTCATTACAGTTCTATTCATGGCTTCAGTAATGCTGCCACTCTTTTTATCAGAAGGGACAGAAACCGATAAGCTCATTCGAGCACTTGTAGGGGTAGTTCTATTCAGTGCAGCCTACATGGCCGAAGTAATTCGAGGTGGTCTACAAGCAATACCAAAAGGCCAATACGAAGCAGCTGATGCTCTGGGGTTAAGCTACTGGAAAAAGACTGGGCTTATCATTCTACCTCAAGCTCTTAAAATCACGATTCCTTCAATTGTGAACACCTTCATTGGTTTGTTTAAAGATACCAGTCTTGTTTTGATTATTGGTATGTTTGATGTACTAGGAATTGGCCAAGCCGCGAATACCGACCCTGAATGGCTTGGGTATTCAACAGAAAGTTATGTATTTGTCGCGTTAGTGTTCTGGGTGTTTTGTTTTGGCATGTCGAGATATTCGATATGGCTAGAAAACAGACTTCACACCGGTCACAAACGATAATTAACAAGATCAAGGACGTATTATGACGCAGCAGACAGAAAACAACTCTCAAGGTCTTATGATCGAGTTGAAAGACATGAACAAGTGGTACGGTGAATTCCACGTACTTAAGAACATCAATTTAGAAGTTAAAAAAGGCGAGAAAATCGTTATCTGTGGCCCTTCAGGCTCTGGTAAATCAACGATGATCCGATGCATCAACCGATTAGAAGAGCACCAAAAAGGTCATATCTTCGTTTCAGGTAATGAATTAACGGAAGACCTAAAGAACATCGAAGCCGTGCGTAGAGATGTCGGCATGTGTTTCCAACACTTCAATCTGTTTCCACATCTGACGGTATTAGAGAACTGTACTCTGGCTCCAATCTGGGTCAAAAAGATGCCAAAAGAAGAAGCCGAAGCGATTGCAATGAAGTACCTAGAGCGCGTAAAAATCCCTGAGCAAGCGGACAAGTTCCCAGGTCAGCTTTCAGGTGGTCAACAGCAGCGTGTAGCTATCGCTCGCTCTTTGTGTATGAACCCTCAAGTGATGCTGTTTGATGAGCCAACGTCGGCGCTCGATCCAGAAATGGTTCGTGAGGTGTTAGACGTAATGGTTGAGCTTGCAGAAGAAGGCATGACGATGCTTTGTGTAACGCACGAGATGGGCTTTGCTAAAGAGGTCGCGGATCGCGTTATCTTCATGGATGCCGGTGAAATCATAGAAGAGAACAACCCTGTCGATTTCTTTGAAAACCCACAATCAGACAGAACGCAGAACTTCTTAAGCCAAATCTTACACCACTAATGTGTTATGATGCATAAACTACAGAGGCGGCTTAGGTCGCCTCTTTGTTTTCAGTGTTATAATTAGTTTTTCAAGATTATAAACAGCGATTCAGTGCGATTAAAATTGAACAACGAACCTTAACTGCACTTTAAGAAATAATTTGTTACACCTTCAGAAACACTTAACCGACTATTTTGATTATTATTTTACGTATACAAGAGGAATGAGAGACTTGATTTTTCGAACTTTCACCCCCATAAATGTACTAATAACTATTGAAGTCACCTTACGAGGAAGATTATGAACAGCCCTATGTTTTCACGCACAGCATCTCAAGAAAGTGCTCTGCAAACCAATAAAGTGTTGCGTAACACCTACGCATTACTGTCTATGACACTACTTTGGTCTGCTGTTGTAGCAGGCGTATCCATGGCGATGAACCTTCCTCGCCCGGGTCTTATTATCATGCTAGTTGGCTTCTACGGCCTACTTTTCCTAACAGAAAAGAACCGTGACAACAGCATGGGTCTAGTCTTCACATTCCTATTTACAGGTTTCTTAGGCTACACCATCGGTCCAATCTTAAACATGTACGTTGGCGCAGGCATGGGTGATGTCATCCTAACTGCACTTGGCGGTACAGCACTGGCGTTTATGGGCGCATCAGCTTACGCACTAACAACTAAGCGTGACCTGTCGTTCCTTAATGGCATGCTATTAGCGGGTTTCGTAGTACTACTTGTAGGTATGGTTGCAAACATCTTCCTACAAATGCCTCTACTATCATTGGCAATGAGCGGTATGTTCATCCTGTTCTCGACTGGTGTTATCTTGCTTACAACGCAAAACATCATTCGTGGCGGTGAAACAAACTACATCTCTGCAACGATCAGCTTGTACGTATCGATCTACAACATCTTCATCAGCCTACTAAGCATCCTAGGCATCATGGGCAGCGACGACTAATCGTTCCCATCATTGAAGAATATCTAGCCCAAGAGCCTACCTCTTGGGCTTTTTTGTATCTATAAGTACGATATTTCATTGGATAGCTACAATTTCTGTTGAGAAAGACAAACTTGGTCATGTACCCTATCCGCATAGTTAATTGGATTCTGGATTAAACATGTTTGAATATAACGGCAAGCAAATCGAAACCGACGCTCAAGGCTACCTATTGGATTACACGCAATGGGAAGAAGGCATGATTGAAATTCTTGCTCAAGACGAGGCGATTGAACTTACAGATGCACACTTAGAAGTCGTACATTTTGTAAGGAGCTTTTACGAAGAGTTCAACACCTCACCAGCGGTTCGCATGCTCGTTAAAGCAATGGAAAAAGCTCACGGCCCAGAAAAAGGCAATAGTAAGTACCTTTTCAAGTTATTCAAAAAAGGCCCTGCAAAACAAGCGACCAAGCTCGCCGGTTTACCTAAACCAGCAAAGTGCTTGTAAAACCTAACCCGCTTTAGGTCATTAAGTTACGTTCAATATAAAATACTGTAGTGCTACAACTACAGTATTTTAAACGCCCCTATGCGTACGTCTTGGCGCTCACTATCTTTAACTTGATGCATCACAACGTTGTCTACTGTTGCGCTCGAAGGGCCAATATAGAGCCAAGCATGTAACTTCTCAATTTGCTGACTCTCTCCGACAACTAACACTTCAACTCGACCATCATTTAAGTTCTTTGCATAACCTGAGAGACCCATAGCTTGCGCCTGCCTACTGGTGTGGTAACGGAACCCAACACATTGAACTACGCCTGACACGACAAAAATATATTGTGAACTTTCCATAACGTTGCCTCATAAATTATATGAATGATATAGTCGAGTTTCTATTCATTCACCGCTTATTGGTGGACTTACTTCGAGTATAACGATTATGAAAGAAATCCCATTTCGTTGGATTGACAAATATCTCATTCACCTAAAAATCCAAGAAAAGTTCTATCTACTCTTCTTATTGCCTCTTCTCGCCCTGGTTATATTAACTCTCGTTTTAGATAGTGCCGCGGACTCTTTACTTGCTCACCTTTATCAAGAAGAAATGCTCTTGATGAAAGGGCTTATCGAAGCGGGTCAACTCACTAAAGATCAAGTAGCTCAGCTTGTCAGCAGCTCTGAAACCATCTCTTTAGGCTACGGTGCTGGTTCTGTTTCAGTGATGAATGGAGCGTTCAGCCTAGTTGCTAACCATGACCAAAACCTTTGGTCTGCTCTATCGACGACTCAGGTTTCTATCATCGCTGTAACCCTAACGCTTATCGCACTAGGTGTTTACTACATCATGACCTTTATTGGCGGCGCGATGTTCTCTATGAACAAAGCTCTGAACACGCTTGCGAATGGCGACTTAACTTGCCGCATGAACTACTTCTTAGTTCGTGACGAGTTCAGTGAAATCGCGATTACAATCGATAAAGTTGCGGAGCGTGAACAAAACATGGTTCTATCAATCCAAGAGTCTGTCGCTCTCATGCAGCAGATCAGCTCGGACTTGAACCAGTCAACACAACAAAGTTCAGACATCTCAGGTAACCAACAAGAACACCTGAATAGCTTAGCAAGTGCAACGGAACAAATGGCGGCTACCATTCGCGAAGTCGCTACCCTTGCTCATGCGTCTAGCTCACAAACGATGGACGCTCGCGGCGTTGCTCAGAGCGGTCAAGTCAAGGTTTCAAATACACTGGAGTCTATCTCTAGCCTATCTCAAGAGATCCAGTCCGCTTCACAAGCAGTAGAAGAACTGGATGCCAACGCGGCGCAGATCGATGAAGTAGTCACAACCATCAATGGCATTTCAGAGCAGACCAATCTACTCGCATTGAACGCGGCTATCGAAGCCGCTCGTGCCGGCGAGCAGGGTCGTGGATTCGCTGTTGTTGCCGATGAAGTTCGTGCCCTTGCAGGTCGTACTCAACAAGCAACTGTTGAAATCCAAAGCATGATTGAATCATTACAACGTAACAGCCAATCACTAACCAAACTGATGGAAATAACGGTAAACAACGCTAATGAAGGCCAGACACTAATGTCAGAAGTGAATGTCGAGATCGGCTCTTTAGCAGAAAAGAATCAATCTATCTCAGACAGTAGTACTCAGATTGCTACAGCCGCGGAAGAGCAAGGTGTTGTTGCAGATAACATAGCTCAAAGTGTTGAGGAGATTCGTCATCAGTCAGATAGCATCTGTGAAATGATCAGTATGAGCAATTCCAATGTTGACCAACTTCGTAAACAAAGTGATACGATGGAAGGTTTGCTGACAGGTCTCAAAGCTTAATACTTATATCTAGCCAGTATGTGCTGATTAATCATTACTAGGGCTGCTTGTGCAGCCCTTTCTTATTTGCTTTTCAACTGTACTTCCTCGACAATACCCCTCCTTCAAATTCAACAAACAGAGTAAATTATGACTCCTTCAATTCATCTAGCTAAAGGCCGTGACAAATCACTACGCCGTAAACACCCATGGGTATTTTCACGCGGTATCGATAAAGTCGAAGGCGAGCCAAAATCAGGTGAAACTGTAGACGTATACACTCAAAATGGTCAGTGGCTTGCAAAAGCGGCTTACTCACCGGAATCTCAAATTCGAGCTCGTGTTTGGACATTTGAAAAAGAAGAAATCAATAAAGCATTCTTCGTAAAACGAATTCAAGACGCGCAATCTTTGCGTGAAGATATCATTGAACGTGATGGTCTAACTGGCTACCGCCTTACTGCAGCAGAGTCTGATGGCCTTCCCGGTATCACAATCGACAAATATCAAGATTTCCTCGTATGCCAATTACTTAGCGCCGGAGCTGAGTTTAATAAGAACATACTTGTTGAAGCTTTAATTGAATGTTTCCCTGACTGCAATATTTATGAGCGTTCTGACGTAGCAGTCCGTAAAAAAGAAGGCTTAGAACAAGTTGTTGGCGTACTTCACGGTGAAGAACCACCTAAATCAGTGGTCATTGAAGAAAACGGTGTGAAAATCAGCGTAAACATTATCGAAGGCCATAAAACGGGCTTCTATATGGACCAACGTGATAGCCGTAAAGAATCGATGAAATACGTTAAAGGCAAAGATGTCCTTAACTGTTTCTCGTACACAGGTGGTTTTGGTCTGTATGCCCTTAAAGGTGATGCTAAGCGTGTAATCAATGCAGACGTTTCTCAATTAGCTCTTGATACAGCTAAGTTCAACGCTGAGCTGAATGAGTTCGACATCTCGAAAAAGCGTGCAGTATTCCTAAACGCAGACGTATTCAAACTACTTCGCGAATACCGAGACCAAGGCACGAAGTTCGACGTAGTGATCATGGATCCACCAAAATTCGTTTCAAGTAAGAACAACCTGACATCTGGCGCGAACGGCTATAAAGACGTTAACATGCTTGCGATGCAAATACTGAAACCAGGTGGCACTCTACTCACCTACTCTTGCTCTGGCTTAATGGGCGCTGACTTATTCCAAAAAATCATTGCTGATGCGGCACTAGACGCAGGCAGAACCGTAAAATTTGTCGAGCGCTTCGAGCAAGCAGCCGATCATTTAACAGATACAGCTTATCCAGAAGGTTTCTACCTAAAAGGTTTTGCTTGTAAGGTGCTTTAATCTTAGTGCTTTAGAATCTAGCTTTTATAGCAAACAAGATCTATTAAAAAAGGGCCTTTCGGCCCTTTTTGTTATTGTTCTGGTAAATTCACGAAGAGTTGATTAACCAAGTTACTTAAGTCGCTACTAATCACGCTGCCATCGCCTTGGGCATTCACTGAGTCAAATTGATTTCCCGTATTGTCGAGTACAATTGTTTGTGTTTGACCGCTGTTGCTCGCATCTTCAGAGATAGTAATCACTAAATCCTTATCCCCGCCACCATTATCGACTTTTTCAATCGTGATATGGTCAAGTAAATCTGACATTGAATTTTCCGTTGGCAATAACTGCGATATATCTAAGTGATCTTGGCCTAAAGCAAAGTCGGTTATTGTATCAATATCGCCTTGGAACGGCTGGTCAACCCACTGGAACAAATCATCACCGCTGCCACCAGTCAAGATGTCATCACCTAACCCACCAATTAATAGATCATCACCCTCTCCACCATCAAGAAGATCATTACCATTATCTGCAACCAAGACATCATCACCACCTTCCCCATAGAGTTTGTTTGTATGGTTATCAATTACAGCAATCGCTCCACCGTTATTATCTGATTCATACGTACCATTTAATACTGAGCCATCATTCAAAACCACTTCAAAAGATGCACCTATAAAGCTACTGCCTTGATCTCTACCAAAATTGTCAGTATCGAATGTGAACCAAAACTCATCATCGCTTGTAAAATCACCATCAACAAAATTAGCAATCAGTACTGAAGAATCCGAGTCCATCGCATCCCAAATATTATCAGTTTGCTCGATGCCTTTTGACTCTGTTTGGTATAAAGGGTTTAGGCTATCACTGATATCCCAGTTAGCATTGTTGTCGATACTACTCAAGTCAATACTAATTTGCATTACGGACAAACTAGCAGCCAAGCTAGACAATACGAATCCGTATTGATTAGCGGTATTGTAAGTATCACCGGAACGAACGGTTGCAGTAACGGTTGCCAACTCAACTAATCTATCAGTCGGCTTACCTATAATAATATCATCAGCTTGTGTTCCTGATAAAACAGAACTGTCGACAAAATTCACTTCAACATCAGCGCTATCTGAAACGCCATTTCCATCAATCACATAACTGAACTCATCACCACTTTCAGCATTTTCTAAAATAACAGCTTCCTCATTTAGAGTAACTGTAGCCTCAGAGCTTTCGACACTAGAAACAATCGTATCTGAAGTTATTGCGTCTGAGTGCGTAAGATAATCAGTATCAATAGACAATGGAGAGTCACTGTTCAAATTAGTAATAATATTATTTACGTTCGCATCGACGGTCGCATAGTAATCGATATTAAGCGTTAATTTTAGAGAGTCCTGATCTCCATCCCCATCTTCAACCTGCACTTGAATAACTTCACTCTCGTTTAATACATTTCGGTCAACGACAATACTGTAATAATATTCACCGGAATCGAAATTAATCCTAAACTCCCCGCCTAACGCGGTTGAAACTGTAATTTCAGGTGAACTCACATCATACTCATAAGTGATACCGTCGATGACAATCGATGTTATTGATACACCGTCAGCTCCTTCTAAAATACCGCCTTCAGTGTCAAACAACTTAACGTCACCACTAATACTGTTGTTGTCAAAATACTCTAAAACTGTATTGGTCAAATCATCAGCATCATCAACCACAACAGCATAATTGCTATCATCATCGTCAGGATCAGGAGAATGCGCGATAGGCGTTAGCTCATCTAGTGGTGCGTTGCCGATACCTATAGCAAAAGAAATATCATAGTTTGATGATTCTAAGTAGCTATTCCAACTGTTTTGAAGAGTTGAACCCACGCTAAACCCATTATTAGGCTCACCATCTGAAATAAAGTACACAAAACTCTGATCAGAAGTTGGTAAATCACCACTGTCCATTACTTTTTCTAGTGCATCGCTATATCGTGTTCCACCGTTAGCTTGCAAGGATTCAAGATACGTAACCACCTGAGCGACATCGTCTGATAGCCAACCAGAATTGACTATATTATTACCTGAGAAAGTAACTATTTGAACATTGACATCACCGGTATCATCAACTTCGCTAACGAGAGCCGTCAAGGCTTCAATTGCCGTTTCTAGGTAGCTTTTCCCATTACCAGCTGAATAGTCCATACTACCTGACAAGTCGAGAGCAAAAGTCAAATTTGTTGTTATAGGGTCTGATGTGGTCGTTAAGTTGCGTTCAACGTCACTGACAATAGGCACATCATCAACGATATTAATATTAAGCTGCGCACTATCCGTAACACCAACGCTATTTGATATTGTGTAACTAAAACTATCTACAACATCATCACCGATTGATGTGTTAGTTAATTCATATTCAAAGTCCCCTGAACGGAAGCCATTAGAATCATCAGTATATACAGTCAACGTACCGTAAGATGTAGTAACAACCACGATTCCATTTACTGGTGCCTGACCGTTAACTGCACTAATTAACGTAGAACTACTAACGCCACTATCATTGTCAAGGATATTGCCGGTCACAATACTTGCGTCACTATTAGCATCAGTACCCGATTCAAGACCAGCTTCATATACCTCTTCGCTATTATCTTTAGCTACTGGTAATGAGTCTTGTGTAACTGTCAATTGAGCTGAAGACTCACTACCATCAGCATCAGTCAACTCGTATTGGAACGTATCTTGATTAGCCGAGCCTACGCCGTATTGAACCTCAACACTCTCTACCATAAAGTTATTGGTAGTACCTGTATAAAGCACCACAGTTTCAAAACCACTATCAGAAGCAATAGTTAAGTCGTTACTACTTATAGTACCACTATCAACTAGCGAACCCTGATTGTCGTATGCCTTCCAGAACACTTCTTCACTGTCAGCAACGCCATTCAAAGTAAAGTTAGCGACAGAAACCTCGCCGCTAAACTTAGTAACCAATGCCTCGTCATAACGTATTTGATCGCCGTTTCCTTCGGAGTTGGCGTAGTAGATACCAACCTTACTGTTGATCTCGACTACACTGGCAGAGTTACTGTTTAGGTTAGTAACATCAACTTGTTGATAATCGTTATAAGCATACAGCTCAATACCATTATTATTAAGCATGTCGTTTGTTGAAAACGACTTCACTTGACCTTCAGCTTGAGTTGATTGGTAGCTATAGCTGCCGTCTTGATTAAACGTAGCAATAGCCGTACCTGTGTCAATGACGATCTCACCGTTATTGTTCCATTCATTGTATTTCTGGCCATCGAAAGTAATACTGGTTACTTTCGTAATATCACTACCTAAGTCATCCTTACCTGAACCGTCGTTTTCACCAGAGATCAAGTTACCGAAGCCGAAACCGCCAAAGCCAACACTATCAAAGTCGTCAACTGCAGTCGGTCCACTATCCGTAACCGCGATTTCGATCTCAGTCCAATTGGAGTTTCCTTTGCCATCAGTAACTAAATAATAAATGGAATCAGTTATTGCTACGCCTTGAGTATGATCCTGGCCTTGAGGAGCTTGATAACTAAATGAACCATCATCATTTATAGTTACCGTCCCACCTAAACTTGTAAAGAACGTCGAACCTGGAGAGGATATATCAACCTCATTTGTACCAGACGAGTCACTTGCTAGCGAAAGAACAGCCAAATTCGTGTCATCGTTATCAACATCATTAACTAACAACTGATCAGGAGTAAAGGTGACTGTGCTACCTTCTTCGAGAGTTGCGGTATCTGGATTTCCGCTAGGAGCGTCATTACTACCAATAATATTAATATTTGCTGTCGCAGTATCTGTTGCGCCATGTTCATCTGTAATTGTATATGTGAAGCTCTCAGTCGTTAGTTCCCCAGCTTGCAAGTAATCATAGACGTCGTTGGTGTCATAGTCGTAAGTCCCATCGGCATAAATAGTAAGCAATGCGCCACTTGGAAGAGTAACAACTGAACCATTAGTAATCGTCTGGCCATTTACAGCGGTCAATGAAAAGGTATCATTTTGATCATCGATATCGTTTGCAAGAAGTCCTGCATTAGCGTCGGTCACAGAGACGCCGTCGTCTTCATCAGCAATGATCGCACCATCACCTAGATCTATTCCGGTAACGCTAATTGAAGATAAGACATAATCAGAAGAATCCCCAACTCGTACACCATTCGAATCTGCTTCGAAGACTAACGTATCAAATACAATATCACCGGTGTCGATGTTAAAGTCGCCCGTAGAAGCGCCAGAATCCGTTTTGAATACTCCTGAAGCGACAAGCTCTCCATTATAATATGCAGACCAAGCACCTTGTTCTCCTTCATTTTCACTACCAAAAAGTCGTGAAACGCTAAAATCGACATTATTAGCTAGCTCACTAAATTCAAATTTAATTTTTTCAGAGGTGTCAGATCCAGGATCATATTCAATCTGATCAGCAATTTGTCCGCTATCCCTAATAGAGCCTGCGACACCAATTCCAAAGCCACTTAATTCAGATATAGTCCCTGATGTCTCATTACCATCGGAGTCATAAGTGATGGCTTCAATCGAGAACAGAGGTTGGCCATCACTTCCAGTTGGAATCGTAATACCATCAGTAAAATCGGCAGAAGCAGTGTATTCCTGGCTTAACGAACCATCATCTATAGCGTCAACAGAGTTATAAGTTGGTGTATCGCTGTCAACCGCCGTCGCATTGTCGCTATCGGTCGCCGTTAGGCTCACCGCTGGCAGTGTCTCGCCTGCATTCACCGCGTCAACACCCGCTTGCGTCAGTACCACATCGGTGCCGCTGATCGCGTAGTAACCATCGGTGTTTGTGCCCGGGGTGAAGGCAACACTTGGTGTGCCGTCTTCTTCATCCGACGCCGTGAACGTCGCCACCACGGTATCTACCGCCGCGTCGTTTTCATTGAACGCTGCCTCTGCCACCACATCGATGGTTGGGCCGTCTTCCGCACCATTGATG
>NZ_JBFRLK010000126.1:0-2645 GCF_041469805.1 Vibrio sp. 10N.286.48.C11
GTGATCGGATAATCCCGAAATGACTGATCGGAATGCTCCGAAATATGCACTTGCGTATTTCGGTGATTGCGATCGCTCGTTTCGGTTTATTCCGATCACTTGATCCTGCCGTTTTTCTCTCTTCCTATTTTTACTCTAAGTGATCGGATTGCGCCAGTTTTCTCATCGACTCACCTCCTAGTTCTATTCGATGACTATTGTGTACCAGCCGATCCATTAGAGCGTCTGCGACAGTGGCGTTACCGATCATGTTGTACCACTCCTTTACAGGTAACTGACTGATGACGATCGTGCTGCTGTTTTGGTAACGATCTTCAAGCACTTCTAATAAGTGACCTGCATGCTCTTGGGTTAGCTTTTCCATCCCCCAGTCGTCGAGGATTAGTAGAGCTTTCTTAGCCAACGATTGAAGTTGCTTTTGATAGCTACCGTCCAGACGACCTGCGGTCAGGTCATCAAGCAGGCGAGTTAATCGGTAGTATCTGACCGTGTGTTGTTGGTCGCAGGCACTGGTTGCCAGTGCGCAGCCAAGATACGTTTTTCCAGCACCTGTTGGGCCTGTGATCAAGATATTCTGGTGCTTATGTAGATAACTGCCCGTTAGAAGTTCGCTCATCTGTTTACGATTGAGATTTCGTCCCTCCTTGTAGATGAGTTGGCTCGGCTGAGCATCCACTCTCAGTTTGGCTTGCCGTTTTAAGCGTTGGATTTTTGTCTGATTGCGATTCAAGATTTCACTTTCCAGAAGTAGGCTTAGCCTTTCCTCGAAGTCCAGCTCTGCGTAGGTGCTCAGTTGTTCTTGTTGCTGCTCTAACGCTTTCACTGCATGGCTCAAGCGGAGGGTTTTGAGTTGGTCGTTCAGTGCGTTCATTTGTATTTCTCCTAGTGATAACAGTTCGGGCCACGGACATTGCTATGAACAAGGTTCGGCGTGCTCGTGTTGTCTTTGCTCAGTTGTCCTTCACGATTGTTCTTCAGCAGATTGTTGATGAAGGTGTAGTTCGGTTTTGTCAGCATCAGCGCATCTTTACAGGCTTGCTCTAAGCGCGACTCGCCATGCGCTTTACTCAGATTGAGCAGCCCAAGGCAGGAGCGATACGACTGCTCTGGATGAGGCTTGGAGTAGAGCATCTTATTGATGACTTCTCGTGTGGCTGGGCCGATATTGGCTCCCCAGTTGAGCAGGCGTCCAGGCGACCACTTCTGATGTTGATGATTACTCGGCATGTGCTCTGGTTGGGTGCTGTTTCCGCGCTCTCTTTGGCTGCGTGGATGCTGGGCTACCAAGTTACCTTGATGGTAGATCTGCACCAGACGGTTGGAGGCTTCCAGTTCGACATGGTGACCAACAAGTTGATGTGGCACCGAGTAGTAGTGGCGGCGATATTCTATGTGATAATCAGGCCCAACCTTGGCTCGCTTGGTTTCGGTATAGAGGTATCGCTGCTTAGGCAGCGGCTTTAACGCTGGCTTATCGAGTTTGTCGAACAGCGCTTTGCGGCTCGCACCATACTGTTTCATCTCACGTTCGTTTAAGTCATTCATAAGCTCACGGATGGCAAGGTTCAGCTCTTTGAAGGTATGGAAGGTTTGATGTCGTAGTCGCATCATGATCCAGCGTTCCACTAGGAGCACGGCATTCTCTGCCTTGGCTTTGTCTTTCGGTTTGTAAGGGCGAGCTGGCATCACTGCGGTTTGATAGTGATTCGCCAGTTTTTGATAACTGTCGTTAAGTCTCGGCTCATAACGATTGGCTTTGGTGACCGCGCTACGTAGATTATCGGGAACCAAGAGCTGTGGTACACCACCGAAGTGCTCGAACGCATTGGCATGCGCCTCTAACCAGTAAGACTTACCTTGACTCGGGAAGGCTTCAACATAGGTGTAATTGGACGCACCTAAGGTCGCCACGAACACTTCTGCTTCGCGCACTTCACCTGTATCAGGGTTGACCACTTGAAGCCGAGGCCCACAGTAATCGATAAACAGCTTGTCACCTGCCACATGGAGCTGGCGCATGCTGCGCTTTTGAGTTTTGAACCAACGAGTGAAGTGCTCGCAGAACTGAGTGTAAGCGTAAGCTTGTTCTTGATATTGCTCATGGTATTCCTGCCACAACAACATCTTTGTCATGCCTTTACGTCTGAGTTCGACTGCGTATTGAGTGAAGTCTGGCATGACTTTATCGCGACTGGCTTTCTTGCCGTGATACAGCGCTTGCGTGAGATCAGCATCGCTGCAACTTTCGGGTAGAGGCCAGCCAAGTTGGCTTTGTTTAAAGCGAGTAAGGAGTTCCGATATGGTGGACGGGCCGAGTTTCAGGCAAGAAGCGATACCACGATTGGAGAGACCGCAGTCGTACTTAAGGCGTAATACCTCTTTGATTTTGTTCATTGGAGTTCTCTTTTTGGCCATTGTCGCTTCCTTACGTTCTTGTTTAAGAAGTAAAGAATAGCGAGCTATTGATTTAAAAGAGAAAAAGGAAGGGTTTCGGGCATTCCGATCGCGGTTTTCGCTATTCCGATCACCGATTTCGGAGTTAGGCTAAAAGTGATCGGATAATCGCGGAATCAGTGATCGGTTTAAACCGAAATGGGTGATCGGATAATCCCGAAATGACTGATCGGAATGCTCCGAAATATGCA
>NZ_JBFRLK010000127.1:0-20386 GCF_041469805.1 Vibrio sp. 10N.286.48.C11
TTTAACTGATCGGCATTACCTCAATAGGCGCCTTTTATTATCTCATTTACACAAGAATCTGTATTTGTACAGACAAATAGGCACTTGGCCTACAGTAGGCCAAATACTCTCAATCCTTTGATTACTCGCTATTCTTTCAACAATGATGGCCTAACGACACAATCATGGCTGTCTTCAGCCAGCATCAGTAACTCTTCCACGCTCATCTTACCCAGTGAATCACTGCCAAGAAACGCCGCATAGCTTTCCACAGACGCCAATCGGTCAATCACGAAGCCTGGCAAGGTCTGGTTAAATTCAATGCGATCAAACTCACCACCAGCGCACGTTTTAAAAGAGCTGCCATTCCAGTAACCCTGAATCAGCCTAAGCCCTTCATCATGCTGCTTCGTTGTGGTCTCTAGAACCGACGTCGCTTCTTTCTGATAGTTTTCAAGCTGCTTGGCTTGGATAGGTAAGATTTTGCTATCAATACGATACTGTTGATACACAGCTTCGCCTGACTTATTGAAACGCACATGGATTCGATAGGGAACCAGCTCATTAGAAGAGTTACGCTGCTCGCCTTCACGAATGAATTCACGAAGCACGCCTTCTGACCAAGCATAATCAGTTTGGTACCAGCCGTAATCGCCGACAGTGACGTAGTCAGCTGAAGTATGAGGTTGTGTTAGCTTGTTTGTAACCCAGTAGAAACTCGTCGCGTCGCCCATGACTTGGCCGCCAGTGTGAGTTTCAAATTGCTCTAGGTTTTTGCGAGGGCTTGTTGAAGAACAGCCAATAAGAAATGTAGATAATAGTGAAACGAGAAGAAATGCTTTTTTCATAAAAACCTGTACCGAGGTGGAATACGACTACCTCGGTACAGTTTAGATTATTTCACTGAATCTTTCAGCGCTTTACCTGCAACAAATGCTGGAACATTTGCAGCAGCGATTTGGATCTCATCACCAGTTTTTGGGTTACGACCAGTGCGAGCTGCACGGTGGTTTACTTTAAAAGTACCAAAACCAATTAGCTGAACTTGATCGCCATCTTTAAGAGCATCTGTAACACCGCCAAGAGTCGCTTCTAGAGCAGCTTTAGCTTGTGCTTTAGAAAGGTCCGCTTTTTCAGCAATAAAGTCGATTAATTGAGTCTTGTTCATTTTAGGTTTCCCTTCTTTGTATTTTTGAATTCAATTCACTCTAAAACATAAATGCCCCATCTGGCAAAGGTTTGTCGTCGATCTTTAGCTCTAATGCCGTAGTTTTAGCCATAATATGAGTAATAACTCACAATTTGTTACTGATTTTATTAAGCAAGCCCTTGTTTAAAAGGGGCTGAGAGCAAAATTAATGATGACCTAGCCACTACTTTTTCACTATAATCCACGCTGAATCGCTGCTAAAGCGTACAATTTAATTTAAGGGCAAACATGCTGCTGCTATCTATTTACGTCTCCATTGCTATTGGAGTTTCTTTCATTTGTTCTGTTTTGGAAGCTGTACTTTTGAGTATTAGTCCGAGCTACATTGCTCAACTAAAACAAAATGGGCACCCTGCAGCAGAGTCTTTAGACAAACTGAAAACAGATATTGACCGCCCGCTTGCGTCAATTTTAACGCTCAACACCATCGCCCATACTATCGGTGCTGCGACAGCAGGTGCACAAGCGGCTGTCGTTTTTGGTAGCCAATGGTTAGGTGTCTTCTCTGCCGTGCTAACGCTAGGTATCTTGGTATTATCTGAGATTGTTCCAAAGACCATTGGTGCAACCTACTGGCGTCAACTTGCCCCTGCTTCGGCAAGCGTGCTGCGCTGGATGGTGTTCTTCCTAACACCGTTTGTCTGGTTCTCAGAACAGATCACCAAACGTCTTGCTCGTGGCCACCAAGCACCAAAAATGCGTGATGAGCTATCTGCAATGGCGATTTTGGCAAAAGAGAGCGGCGAGTTTGCAGAAGGCGAATCAAAAATCCTGAGCAACCTACTGGGTATTCAAGATGTACCCGTGACTCAAATAATGACGCCGCGCCCAGTGGTATTCCGTGTTGATGCGGAAATGAGTGTCAATACCTTCCTAGAACAACATAAAGACACGCCATTCTCACGCCCGCTGGTTTACAGCGAGCAGAGTGACAACATCATCGGTTTTGTTCACCGCTTAGAGCTGTTTAGATTGCAGCAAGCCGGTTGTGGTGAGAAAGCTCTGGGTGAAGTAATGCGCCCTATCCACGTGTTGCTGAACAACATGGGCTTGGCTAAAGCCTTTGACCAGATGATGGCAAACCGCCTGCAACTGTCTTTAGTTGTGGACGAATACGGCACTATTCAGGGCATCATCACCCTAGAAGACATCTTTGAGCACCTAGTGGGCGAAGAGATTGTCGATGAAGCGGATAAGACGACTGATATGCAAGAACTGGCGTTCCAACGCTGGGAGAAGTGGAAAGAGACACACGGTGTTATCGAAAACCGCGATGACGAGGACGAGCTAGAGGAAGAAACTCCAGCAGACAACGACTCTTCAGATGCAAAATCAACGAATGACGACGACGCATCAAAAGACAAAGTGCAGAACGAAGACAAAAAAGACGCTTAATCTCAATTTGATACCGTCAGATACCACAAAGGCTCCCTAGGGAGCCTTTGTTTTTATTCGTACCTTGGTGCAATTGCGAATTATAGCGCAACACCAATGTTACTGACAGGGTCTTCACGCAGTTCGTGGCGTAGGTCTTTGATCAACTCTAAGTCACGCTCAGTCGTTTCACGTAAAGGTCGGAAAATGGCCCACTGAACGTCCCACTCTTCACATACCGCTTCGTTTTCTTTCTGGTTTTCGTTCGTCACTTCTTCAGCGCCTTGAGCAAACTCAAGCTCAGCAACCGTCTTCACCGATTGTTGACTCACTTTAATTACCGCTTCCAACATATGTTCACGGTCAAGCAGACCATGAATTAGCGTTGCTAGGCCTTGGCATGCGTCCATTGCTGGGTAAACACCATAAAAATCAAAATCATCACCGCTAGGGAATAGCTCTTCAACCTTCTCAAGTTGACGCTCAAAGTTCACCTTTGCTGTTTTAACCGTCAGGATTTCCCAAATGCTATCCAAAACATCACGATAGATTCGAGCTTCCGCAAATTCTGTATTCTCACAAAACATGGCATAGTTAGGGTACATACGCTCACATAGACACGCCATAAAGGTAATTTGTTGCCAAGGTTCTAACTTTTCAAGACGAACCTGCAGTGGATTCTGAAGCATAGTCACTCAATAATTGCAGAAAAAGACAGCGAAAGTGTACTTGATAAACCCTGGGGGGAAAAGGTAAGCCGATGAACAATTTTACGAATAAGCTCTATATTCTTACTGAGCATGACGATACCTATACGCAACTGATTCTAAACCAGGATTTACCCGACCTAGAAATCACTCAAAACCCCGAATCAGCACAGATTGTCTTGGCGTCACCACCTCTAATCGCAGAACGCCTCAGCGAGTTTAAAGAGCTAGACTGGGTACAGAGTACCTATGCTGGAATCAATAAACTCACTCAGCCAGATCTGCGTCAGGACTATACGCTAACCAACGTCAAAGGCATCTTTGGCCCGGCTATCGCAGAATACGTATTGGGTTACACAATCAGTCACTGTAGACACTTCCCTCATTACCACCAACATCAACAACAACGAAACTGGCAGCCACAGCTTTATACTAGCCTAACTGACAAAACTATGGTGATTTTAGGAACAGGTTCAATCGGCAGTCATTTGGCAAAAACCGCGGCGGCTTTTGGTATTCATACCATAGGTGTCAACCGTACGGGTATCCCATCCAAACAAGAAACCTTTAAAGAGACTTTCCACATCAATGAGATAGAGGCTGCCCTTAAGCAGGCCGATATTGTGGTCAACACCTTGCCATCAACCGCTGAAACCTATCAGCTGTTGAACCAAACCACGTTAGGTTACTGCTCTAATGTGTTGCTGTTTAATGTCGGTCGAGGGGAAAGTATCGACAATAAAGCCTTGTTGCTCGCCATAAAAAACAGATGGGTAGAACACGCATTTTTAGATGTGTTTGAAAGTGAACCCCTCTCTCAGGAACATCCTTTCTGGAAACTACCGCAAGTCACCATCACTCCACACATCGCTGCACTCAGTGAGCCAAGACAAGTAGTCGAGATCTTCGCAGAGAATTACAAACAGTGGCGAGATGGCTTTACACTTAATCATGTCATCGATTTTGATAAAGGTTACTGATGTCCTCTTCGTTACTTAAAGAGATTCGACAATGCCGAGCTTGTGAGCCTCACCTATCACACGGTGCCAACCCGGTGATTCAAGCGCATCCAAACGCGCGCTTGCTGATCATAGGTCAAGCGCCGGGTATCAAGGTGCATGAGTCGTCGATCCCTTGGAATGACGCCAGTGGCGAACGATTAAGAGGATGGTTAGGGATAGATAGCGATACTTTTTACGACGAGCAAAAAGTCGCGATTGCGCCTATGGGGTTTTGTTATCCGGGGAAAGGGAAAAGTGGTGATCTCCCACCACGCAAAGAGTGCGCGGAGCTTTGGCACAACAAAGTGCTGCAATCTCTACCCAATGTTCAAATGACACTGCTGATTGGCCAGTACGCACAAAACCATTACCTAACAAACAAAACCACCAGCACATTGACCGAAACCGTGCGTGATTGGCAAAGGTGGGCGCCTGAGTTTTTGCCATTACCCCACCCTTCGCCACGCAATAATATCTGGCTCAAGAAGAACCCTTGGTTTGAAAATGAAGTCATTCCTTATATCAGGAAACACATCTCAGAGCATTTGGCCTACCATGATCCAAATGCCTGATTAACTGCACACAATAAGATTAAACCGCCATCAAATGCCAATTTCAGACAATAAAAAAGCGCTGTTGGTTTCCCAACAGCGCTTTCAATAATCTTACTCAGAATTACTTGTGGTAAGGCTTAGACAATTCGTGAACAGCGTCAACGAATACACCAGCATTCTCTGGCGGTACATCTAAGTGGATACCGTGGCCTAGGTTAAATACATGACCTGTACCACCGTCACCGAAGCCTTCAAGGATGCTGCCCACTTCTTCGCGAATACGTTCAGGTTGAGCGTAAAGCATTGAAGGATCCATGTTACCTTGCAGAGCAACTTTGTCGCCGATGCGAGCTTTTGCATCTGCGATGTTGATTGTCCAGTCTAGACCAACCGCATCACAACCTGTTGCTGCGATAGACTCAAGCCACATGCCGCCGTTCTTAGTGAACAGAGTAACCGGTACACGGCGACCTTCGTTTTCACGGATTAGGCCATCAACGATTTTGTGCATGTATTGCAGTGAGAATAGGTTGTAGTCACGAGGAGTCAGTACACCACCCCATGTATCAAATACCATTACCGATTGAGCACCCGCTTTAATTTGCGCGTTCAAGTATTCGATAACACTGTCAGCCAGCTTGTCTAGAAGCAGGTGCAGCGTTTGTGGTTCTGCGTACATCATCTTCTTGATCTTAGTGAATGCTTTAGAGCTTCCACCTTCAACCATGTATGTCGCTAGAGTCCATGGGCTACCAGAGAAACCAATCAGTGGCACTTCGCCTTTCAGGTCTTTACGGATCTGACGAACGGCATTCATTACGTATTGAAGCTCACCTTCTGGATCTGGTAGGCCAATCTTCTCTACGTCAGCTTTACACGTGATAGGACGCTCAAACTTAGGACCTTCACCTGTTTCAAAGTACAAACCTAAGCCCATTGCATCAGGGATAGTTAGGATGTCTGAGAACAAGATTGCCGCATCAAGCGGGAAACGACGTAAAGGTTGAAGTGTTACTTCTGATGCCAGTTCCGCGTTTTTGCACAAAGACATGAAATCGCCCGCTTCAGCGCGCGTTGCTTTGTATTCAGGAAGATAGCGGCCAGCTTGGCGCATCATCCATACCGGTGTGTAATCAACAGGCTGTTTTAAAAGTGCGCGTAAATAGCGATCGTTTTTTAATTCGGTCATTCCGTTAAATTCCAATTCAATCTTGTCTAGTTTTGATGGCAAGTATTCTAACACTGATTGAAGAGTAAAAGCTGTGTGCTTTGCAACCTAGATCAAGTTATTAACTTTTAAATCAATGCTTAATTTGCACCCAATTACGGGAGCATGTTAAAAATTTGTTCGCTAGCGAAAATTACAATTATAACATCTGAGTAGTCACTACTCAGCATCTCATAACGACATCTTACTTACCCCCTCCACTTGTGGAGGGTTTTTTTTAGCTTTTGATCACCCATAGGCCAAATACTATCACAGGCAAATTAGTGCTCTAGTATCTGCTCAGTCACACCATCTTTCATCACGTCATCAACGGTTTTCTCAATCAACTGTCTCGCAATGGTTCCAACAGGAGCAACATCAGGCAGGCTTGTTACGTCAAACCATTGAGCATCCGATAGCTCGCTGTAGTCAGGCTTGAGCGTACCACCAGCATAATCTGCGAGAAAGCCCATCATCATACTCGATGGAAACGCCCATGGCTGGCTGCCAAAATAACGAATATTATCGACATCGATACCCGTTTCTTCTTTGACTTCTCTTGCCACACACTGCTCTAAGGTCTCTCCAACCTCTAGGAAGCCCGCTATCACGGTATACATGCCTGTTTTATGTCTTGGGTGCTGCGCAAGCAATATCTTGTTGTCGTTTCGCACAGCGACAATGATGCACGGGAAGATACGAGGATAATGAAGTGTGCGGCAATCTCCACACTGCATCGCCACCTGGTTATGGTTGAGATGATTTCGACCACCACACTGAGGGCAAAAACGCATACTTTGAGTCATATGCCCATATTGGATGGCTTTGCTTGCAGTCAAGAAACTCACTTCAGGCCAGTGCAGTAACTCTCTTAGGCTGACCATGCTCAGCTCATTCTCCACATCACAATCGTTGAGCCAATACACCTTGCGACCTTGATGCTGACCAATACAGATTGCATGCTCCACACTCAGCCCAAGCTCTTCAGCAGAGCCAAACGGAAACTGATCATTATTAACCCAAATATCACTACCAGAAACGACGCACCAATAAGCTTGCTCTGTCATTTTGTTATCACTTTTTTTTAACATCCCTATGCCTCATTGCTTGCAGTTCGTTCATTTTACTGGCAATCTAATTTCATACTAGAGTTGTAGCAGAGAATAATTCAAACTATTACTTTTAGTAGCTACCAATAAAATGGACCCTGCTTAGGCAATTACTTGATCACAAGGTTGTGATCAGATCATGAGGACATGGTCATGCTAAATAAATTCAAACAAGTACAAGAACAATGGGGTGGCTCTAATGAGGTCATCGATCATTGGCTCGAAACTCGACAGTCTCTAATCGTTGAGTATTGTAAGCTAGGTGCCTTGCAGCCAGCTAGCAACGGGCAATCAAACGTTGTTGAACTCCCTTCCCCTAAAGAAATAAGCTCATTCTGTGATCATGTTGTCGATTATATCTCAGAGGGTCATTTTAAGATCTACGATATGGTCATGAAAAAATGGCAAGCAACAGGCTTTAAAACCAATGACGAGATTGATACAACTTACGCGAAGATCGTACTTACAACCGAGCCGCTTCTAGAATTCAATGATAAGTACGTTAAAGTAAATGCAGACGATGAGTTGCCTAACTTCGAAGGAGATATGTCCAAAGTAGGTGAACTACTCGAACTACGTTTTGAAGTAGAAGATAATCTTATCCAGCTTATTGCAGACAGTTTAGCGATTCCACCAGGCGCTTAGTTAGCCGAATCCTTAATAAGCTTGCCTCTGTGCAAGCTTTTTGTTTTGTCTGTAAGGTTATCCAAACTACCCAGAACCTTTCAGACATAGCTTACTCGCTCGCCCTGACCTTTAGCCATAAGCATATGGTTACAGCCCTAATCAGCCTAGTCATCTCTACCCTTTATCTTACTGGCCTCAAAGAGCACTCTTCAGGACATAAATCCAACCTCACCAGCTAGATAAGCACACCTATCACTTTATAAGTCATAGCTAAATACCAATACGCCAGATACAAAAAAGGCACCCGAAGGTGCCTTTTTCTTATCTCTTAGAGACTACTCGTAGAGCTTACTCTTCTGAAGAGAAACCAGCGTTTAGAAGTGCTGCTAGATTGTCAGTAGCTTGTTCAGCTGAAGGACCTTCTTGCTCTTCTTCACGTTGTTTTTGACGCTCTTGGTGGTATGCGAAACCAGTACCAGCTGGGATCAGACGACCAACAATTACGTTCTCTTTCAGACCGCGAAGGTCATCACGCTTACCAGAAACCGCAGCTTCTGTTAGTACGCGAGTCGTTTCTTGGAACGATGCAGCTGAGATGAATGACTCAGTTGCAAGAGATGCTTTAGTAATACCTAGTAGATCACGTTCGAAACGTACTAGTTCTTTACCTTCAGCTTCTAGCTTACGGTTAGCAATCTTAACATTGTGGTACTCAACTTGTTCGCCAGGTAGGAACGGAGAGTCACCAGAATGAGTGATTGTACACTTACGTAGCATTTGACGAACGATAGTCTCGATGTGCTTATCGTTAATCTTTACGCCTTGTAAGCGGTAAACTTCTTGAACTTCGTTCGCGATGTACTGAGTTACTGCGTGGATACCACGTAGACGCAGGATATCGTGTGGAGTTTCAGGACCGTCGGCGATTACATCACCACGTTCAATCTTCTCACCTTCGAACACGTTCAATTGACGATGCTTAGGAATCATCTCTTCGTAAGCGTCACCGCCTTCACGAGTGATTACTAGACGACGCTTACCTTTCGTTTCTTTACCGAAAGACACAGTACCTGTGTGCTCAGCAAGGATCGCAGGCTCTTTAGGCTTACGAGCTTCGAATAGGTCAGCTACGCGTGGTAGACCACCGGTGATATCTTTGTTTCCGCTCGATTTTTGAGGGATACGAGATAGTGTGTCACCAATGCCAACTTCAGCGCCATCTTCGATGTTTACAATCGCTTTGCCAGGTAGGAAGTAGTGAGCTGGCATCTCTGTACCAGGGATCATTACGTCGTTACCTTGCTCATCAACAAGTTTGATAGCTGGACGCATATCTTTACCTGCTGCTGGGCGAGCTGCTGCGTCTGTAACTTCACTTGAAGAAAGGCCCGTTAGATCGTCAGTTTGACGAGAAACTGTAATACCATCGATCATATCTACGAATTGGATACGACCTGCCACTTCAGTGATGATTGGCATGGTATGCGCTTCCCAGTTAGCTACAACTTCACCAGCAGTAACTGCTGCGTTGTCGCCTTTGGTTAGCATCGAACCGTAAGGAAGTTTGTGCTTCTCTTTAGTACGGCCGAATTCATCAATAATCGTCATCTCAGATGCACGAGAAGTGATAACCAGTTTCTTATCTTTGTTAACTACGAACTTAGCATTGTGAAGTTTCACAGTACCAGTTGTCTTAGCTTGGATGCTGTTCTCTGCTGCTGCAGTAGATGCCGCACCACCGATGTGGAACGTACGCATCGTTAGCTGTGTACCCGGTTCACCGATAGATTGTGCAGCGATAACACCAACTGCTTCACCTTGGTTCACTAGGTGACCACGTGCTAGGTCACGACCGTAACACTGTGCACAACAACCGAAGTCTGCATCACAGGTAACAACAGAGCGCACTTTCATGCTATCTACTGAGTTGTCTTCCATGATTTGACACCACTTCTCATCAATCAGAGTATTACGTGGAATCAGTACATCTTCAGTACCAGGCTTAAGAACGTCTTCAGCTACTACACGACCTAGAGCAAGCTCAGAAAGTGCAACTTTAACGTCACCACCTTCGATGTGAGGCATCATGTCAATACCTTCATGCGTGCCACAGTCATGTTCGTGTACTACAACGTCTTGAGCAACGTCTACTAGACGACGAGTTAGGTAACCTGAGTTTGCTGTTTTCAGTGCTGTATCCGCAAGACCCTTACGAGCACCGTGCGTTGAGATAAAGTACTGAAGGACGTTTAGACCTTCTTTAAAGTTCGCTGTGATCGGCGTTTCGATGATTGAACCATCTGGACGCGCCATCAGACCACGCATACCTGCTAGCTGACGAATCTGAGCTGCAGAACCACGTGCGCCCGAGTCGGCCATCATGTAGATGCTGTTGAACGATTCTTGCTGTTCTTCTTCGCCGTCACGGTTGATAACTGTTTCAGAAGATAGGTTATCCATCATTGCTTTCGCAACGCGGTCATTCGTAGATGCCCAGATATCGATAACTTTGTTGTAACGCTCACCCGCAGTAACAAGACCAGATTGGAATTGCTCTTGGATTTCGCGAACTTCTTCTTCAGCAGATTCAATTTCATCGTATTTCGCTTGAGGTACAACCATATCGTCGATACCTACAGAAACACCAGAAAGTGCAGCGTATGCAAAACCTGCGTACATGATTTGGTCAGCAAATACTACTGTATCTTTTAGACCAAGCTTACGGTAACACTCGTTAAGAAGAGTAGAGATCTGCTTCTTACCTAACTTTTGGTTAACGATGCTGTACGGTAGGCCAGCTGGAACGATTTGCCATAGCATTGCACGGCCGACAGTTGTATCAACCATCTTCGTTTCAGTAGTGCTGTTACCATCTTCGTCTACTACAGTTTCGGTGATACGTACTTTAACGCGAGCGTGTAGCTCAGCAGTCTTAGTACGGTATGCCTTTTCAGCCTCAGCAGGGCCAGCAAGGTACATACCTTCGCCTTTCACGTTGATCTTGTCACGTGTCATGTAGTAAAGACCCAATACAACGTCCTGAGAAGGTACGATGATCGGATCACCTGACGCTGGCGACAGAATGTTATTCGTCGACATCATCAGTGTACGTGCTTCAAGCTGTGCTTCTAGAGTTAGAGGCACGTGTACCGCCATTTGGTCACCATCGAAGTCGGCGTTGTATGCAGCACACACTAGTGGGTGAAGCTGAATCGCTTTACCTTCGATTAGTACTGGTTCAAACGCTTGGATACCTAGACGGTGAAGTGTAGGTGCACGGTTAAGCAGTACTGGGTGTTCGCGGATTACTTCGTCCAGGATATCCCAAACGATAGCTTCTTCGCGCTCTACCATCTTCTTAGCAGCTTTGATTGTCGTAGCCATGCCACGAGTTTCTAGCTTGCTGTAGATGAACGGCTTAAATAGCTCAAGTGCCATCTTCTTAGGAAGACCACACTGATGTAGACGAAGGTATGGACCTACTGTGATTACAGAACGGCCAGAGTAGTCTACACGTTTACCTAGAAGGTTCTGACGGAAACGACCTTGTTTACCCTTGATCATATCAGCAAGAGATTTCAGAGGACGCTTGTTAGAACCAGTGATAGCACGACCACGACGACCGTTATCTAGAAGTGCATCAACAGACTCTTGCAGCATACGCTTTTCGTTACGTACGATGATGTCCGGAGCAGCTAGCTCTAGAAGGCGCTTCAAACGGTTGTTACGGTTGATCACACGACGGTAAAGGTCGTTCAGATCTGAAGTCGCAAAACGACCGCCATCTAGTGGTACTAGAGGACGTAGATCTGGCGGCAGAACCGGAAGTACAGTCAGAATCATCCATTGCGGATCGTTACCCGATGCAATGAACGCTTCAACTAGCTTCAGGCGCTTAGTAACTTTTTTACGCTTAGTTTCTGAGTTAGTCGTTTCTAACTCTTCGCGCATTTCTTCCACTTCTTGATGAAGGTCCATTGTTGCAAGCAGATCTTTGATCGCTTCAGCACCCATCTTAGCAGTAAATTCGTCACCCCACTCTTCTAGACGATCCAGATACTCTTCTTCAGTAAGCATCTGAGATTTTTCTAGATCAGTCATACCTGGTTCAGTTACTACGTACATCTCGAAGTAAAGAACACGTTCGATATCACGTAGAGGGATATCCATTAGTAGACCGATACGAGACGGCAGTGATTTTAGGAACCAGATGTGAGCAACTGGTGAAGCTAGCTCGATGTGGCCCATGCGGTCACGACGAACTTTAGTTTGTGTAACTTCAACGCCACACTTCTCACAGATAACACCACGGTGCTTCAGGCGCTTGTATTTGCCACAAAGACATTCGTAGTCTTTAACTGGACCAAAAATACGTGCACAGAACAGACCATCACGTTCAGGTTTGAACGTACGATAGTTAATTGTTTCCGGCTTTTTAACTTCACCAAAAGACCATGAACGGATCATGTCTGGTGAAGATAGACCGATTTTGATTGCATCAAATTCTTCGGTCTTATGCTGTGCTTTTAGAAAGTTTAATAAGTCTTTCACATTCAGCTCCTGTAAGGAGTTAAAGGAGCTCACTGCTGTAGCAAGCTCCCTTTTACCAAATAATCCTATCTTCTTTTAAAAAGAGGAGGGATTACTCTTCGTCTTCTAGCTCGATGTTGATACCTAGCGAGCGAATCTCTTTCAACAGTACGTTGAACGACTCAGGCATACCAGGTTCCATGCTATGGTTACCGTCTACGATGTTCTTATACATCTTAGTACGGCCGTTAACGTCATCTGACTTAACTGTTAGCATTTCTTGTAGAGTATATGCAGCACCGTATGCTTCTAGTGCCCATACTTCCATCTCACCGAAACGCTGACCACCGAACTGAGCTTTACCACCAAGTGGTTGCTGAGTTACTAGGCTGTAAGAACCAGTTGAACGAGCATGCATCTTGTCATCAACCAAGTGGTTCAGTTTCAGCATGTACATGTAACCAACAGTTACAGGACGCTCAAACGAATCACCAGTACGACCATCAAACAGTTTAAGCTGACCAGATTCTGGCAGATCACCCAGTTTAAGTAGTTCTTTGATTAGAGACTCAGAAGCACCGTCGAACACAGGAGTAGCAATCGGTAGACCGCCACGTAGGTTCTTGATCAGTGTACGAACTTGATCATCAGACAGTTCAGCAATATCAACTTTCTGACGAGTATCACCAAGATCGTAAACCTTCTGTAGGAACTCACGGAACTTATGCAGTTCTTGTTGTTCCTTAACCATTTGGTTGATCTTGTCACCGATACCTTTCGCAGCCAAACCTAAGTGAACTTCTAGGATCTGACCGATGTTCATACGCGATGGTACACCCAGCGGGTTAAGTACGATGTCTACAGGCTGACCTTTCTCATCGTATGGCATGTCTTCAACAGGGTTAATCTTAGAGATTACACCTTTGTTACCGTGACGACCGGCCATCTTATCACCAGGCTGGATACGACGTTTAACCGCTAGGTAAACTTTAACAATCTTAAGAACGCCAGGCGCTAGATCATCACCTTGAGTGATTTTACGACGCTTAGTTTCAAACTTCTTATCGAAGTCTGCTTTTAGCTCATCCCACTGCTCAGCAAGTTGCTCAAGCTGTGTTTGTAGCGCATCGTCTTCTAGAACTTGCTCTAGCCATTGCTTACGACCGATAGTATCAAGCTTAGCTTCAGAGTAACCACCAGACAGAAGTACAGCTTTAACACGGTTAAGAAGGCCACCCTCAAGAATTTGGAACTCTTCAGTTAGGTCTTTCTTAGCTTCTTTAAGCTGCATCTGTTCGATTTCAAGTGCACGCTTGTCTTTCTCTACGCCATCGCGAGTGAAGACTTGTACATCGATGATAGTACCCGAAACAGAGTTTGGTACACGTAGAGAAGTATCTTTAACATCAGATGCTTTCTCACCGAAGATAGCACGTAGTAGCTTCTCTTCAGGAGTCAGTTGAGTTTCACCTTTAGGGGTTACTTTACCAACTAGGATGTCGCCACCCTTAACTTCAGCACCAATGTAAACGATACCTGACTCGTCTAGTTTAGACAGAGCAGACTCACCTACGTTTGGAATATCAGCTGTGATCTCTTCAGAACCCAGCTTAGTATCACGAGCCACACAAGATAGTTCTTGGATGTGGATTGTCGTGAAACGGTCTTCTTGAACTACGCGCTCAGATACTAAGATCGAGTCTTCGAAGTTGTAACCGTTCCAAGGCATGAATGCGATACGCATGTTTTGGCCAAGAGCTAGTTCACCAAGGTCTGTTGAAGGACCATCAGCAAGAACATCGCCACGTGCAACTGGTTCACCAGGAAGTACAGTTGGACGTTGGTTAATACATGTGTTTTGGTTCGAACGCGTGTACTTAGTTAGGTTGTAGATATCGATACCAGCTTCGCCAGGTACCAATTCATCTTCGTTAACCTTAACTACGATACGAGAAGCGTCTACAGACTGAACTTGACCACCACGTTTAGCAACCGCTGTAACACCAGAGTCAACTGCGATGTTACGTTCGATACCAGTACCTACTAGAGGCTTATCAGCCTTAAGTGTTGGTACAGCTTGACGTTGCATGTTGGCACCCATCAATGCACGGTTCGCATCATCGTGTTCTAGGAACGGGATAAGCGAAGCAGCGATAGATACTACTTGGTTTGTCGCAACGTCCATGTAGTCAACGTGATCGCGTGGGTGAAGACCAGATTCACCTTTTTGACGAGCTGTGATTAGCTCATCTGCAAACGTACCTTCTTCAGTAAGAATGGTGTTTGCTTGCGCGATTACGAATTGACCTTCCTGGATTGCAGACAGGTAATCAACTTCTTCTGTTACTACACCATCTACTACACGACGGTACGGAGTTTCTAGGAAACCGTAATCGTTACAACGTGCAAACGCAGATAGTGAGTTAATTAGACCGATGTTTGGACCTTCAGGCGTTTCGATCGGACATAGACGACCGTAGTGAGTTACGTGAACGTCACGTACTTCGAAGCCTGCGCGCTCACGAGTAAGACCACCAGGACCTAAAGCAGAGATACGACGTTTGTGCGTAACTTCTGACAATGGGTTGTTTTGGTCCATGAACTGTGAAAGCTGTGAAGAGCCAAAGAATTCTTTAACTGCAGCAGAGATCGGCTTAGCGTTGATAAGATCTTGAGGCATGATTGCATCAAGGTCACCAAGGCTTAGGCGCTCTTTAACGGCACGTTCTACACGAACTAGACCAACACGGAATTGGTTTTCTGCCATTTCACCTACAGAACGGATACGACGGTTGCCAAGGTGGTCGATATCGTCCACTTCACCAATACCGTTACGGATACCAATCAGTTTCTTCATCACTTCGATGATGTCTGATTCATCCAGAGTACCGCGCTCTTCTTCTTCTTCACGCTCGATAGAGCTGTTGAACTTCATACGGCCTACAGTTGATAGGTCGTAACGTTCTTCAGAGAAGAATAGGCTTTCGAATAGAGACTCTGCAGCTTCTTTCGTTGGTGGCTCGCCAGGACGCATCATGCGGTAGATTTCTACCAATGCAGAGATGCGATCTACTGTGCTATCTGCACGTAGAGTGTCTGACATGAATGGACCGTGATCTAGGTCATTCGTGAACAGAGTTTGTAGAGCCTTGTGGCCTGCTTGAGACAGGTTAGCAAGAGCTTCTAGGCTAATCTCTTGGTTCGCGCCAACGATGATCTCGCCAGTTGCTTCGTTGATGTAATCTTTAGATGCAACTTTACCAACGATGTACTCTACTGGTACTTCGATGTGCTCAACGCCATCTTTTTCAAGTTGACGGATATGGCGAGCAGTAACACGACGACCAGTCTCAACGTAAGTTTTACCGTTTGCTTCGATGTCGAATGACGCAGTTTCACCACGTAGACGATCAGGAACCAACTCCATAAGAAGAGTTTGGTCTTTCACTTCGAAGTTCACTTTGTCGAAGAACAGATCAAGGATCTCTTCAGTCGATTTACCAAGTGCACGAAGAATAATCGATGCTGGTAGCTTACGACGACGGTCGATACGTACGAATAAGTTATCCTTAGGATCGAACTCAAAGTCTAACCATGAGCCACGGTAAGGAATTACACGTGCGTTATAAAGAACTTTACCTGATGAGTGGGTCTTACCCTTATCACTGTCGAAGAACACGCCTGGGCTTCGGTGCAGCTGGGATACGATAACCCTCTCGGTACCATTAATTACGAAAGTACCATTGTCTGTCATAAGCGGAATTTCGCCCATGTAGACTTCTTGTTCTTTAATGTCTTTTACAGTACCTGCTGGTGCATCTCGATCAAAGATAACTAGACGTAGTTTTACGCGTAGTGGCTTTGAGTAAGTAACACCGCGGATTTGACATTCTTTAACGTCAAAAACTGGCTCACCAAGACGGTAGCTAACGTATTGCAGCTCAGAATTGCCGTTGTAGCTCTGAATTGGAAATACAGAACGGAAAGCAGCTTCAAGACCGTATTGACCTTCTGGATCCTGTTCGATGAATTTGTCGAAAGAATCAAGCTGGATCGATAACAGGTATGGAATGTCCAAAACTTGTGGACGAGTACCAAAATCCTTACGGATGCGCTTTTTCTCGGTATAAGAGTAAACCATGGGGTTCCTCAGCTCGCTGATAAGTGACCCAAACCACCCAAAACACTCTTCAGAGGGGGTGGTGACAAACAGCTGTTTAGTGGTAGTGAACAATCATTTCGAAAAAATGACTGTTTTTTTGCTCGGATTATGACGGTTAAACAGCGGAAATTTCGCCATAGCCCTACAGCGCAAAAAGGCCGGTGGTTAATAAACCACCAGCCATTAGCCTTGCGGCTATGAAATTAAGTAATAATTACTTGATTTCAACAGAAGCGCCAGCTTCTTCTAGCTGTGCTTTAAGAGCTTCAGCTTCAGCTTTGTCAACGCCTTCTTTAAGCGCTGCAGGAGCTGAGTCTACAAGACCTTTAGCTTCTTTAAGACCTAGGCCAGTTGCGCCACGTACAGCTTTGATAACTTGTACTTTGTTAGCGCCAGCAGCAGTTAGGATTACGTCGAATTCAGTTTGCTCAGCAGCAGCGTCGCCGCCAGCTGCGCCACCAGCTACAACTGCAGCTGCAGCTGAAACGCCGAATTTCTCTTCCATAGCTTCGATAAGCTCAACAACTTGCATTACAGACATTTCTGCAACTGCGTCTAGGATTTGCTCGTTAGTAATAGACATAACAATTCTCTTTTAAGTCAACAATAAGTTTAATTTGCAACCAGTGAAAAGCAAGGCTTAAGCCGCTGCTTCTTCTTTTTGGTCACGTAGTGCAGCGATAGTACGAACCAGCTTGCCAGCAGAAGCTTCTTTCATGCACATCATTAGGCGTGCGATAGCTTCGTCGTAAGTTGGTAGTGTCGCTAGTACTTCAGCATCAGTAACTGCGCCTTCAAATGCAGCAGCTTTGATCTCGAAATCTTTGTTCTCTTTAGCGAAGTCTTTGAAAAGACGCGCTGCAGCACCTGGGTGCTCGTTAGAGAACGCGATCAGAGTTGGACCAGTGAAAGTGTCTACTAGACACTCGTAGTCTGTACCCTGAACCGCACGGCGTGCTAGTGTGTTACGAACAACTTTCATGTAAACACCCGCTTCGCGAGCTTGTTTACGTAGAGAAGTCATTGCGCCAACTTCAACGCCACGAGAATCAGCTACAACTGCAGAAAGTGCACCACTGGCAGCTTCGTTGACTTCAGCAACAATTGCTTTTTTGTCTTGAAGATTTAAAGCCATTTGGATTAACCTCTGGTTGTGATTACAGCACCCAATACAAAATGTATTGAGCGTTTACGATGTTATTTAAAAATGAATAAATCCACTTCAAACCACAACATCGCCTACGTAGGTTTTATTAAGCTATCAATAATCTAATGAAAATCGACAGCGCCTACGGTCTTGGGATAGATGATTTCAAATTGCTTTAAAACCACCCAACCACAAATATTAGGCGCAGAAGTATACACTAAATCTGCGCCTAAGCAAATTAGTTTGCTTGAGTATCAAGACTAGCTTGATCAACAGCAACACCAGCACCCATCGTAGTAGAGATGCTTACTTTCTTCAGGTAAGTACCCTTAGCTGAAGAAGGCTTAGCTTTCTTAAGAGCAACTAGAAGTGCTTCTAGGTTCTCTTGAAGCTGGCTAGCTTCGAAAGATGCTTTACCGATAGTAGTGTGGATGATGCCGTTCTTGTCGTTACGGTAACGAACCTGACCAGCTTTAGCGTTCTTAACCGCTTCAGCAACGTTAGGAGTTACAGTACCAACTTTAGGGTTTGGCATAAGGCCGCGTGGACCTAGGATTGTACCTAGTTGACCAACAACACGCATTGCATCTGGAGAAGCAACAACTACGTCGAAGTTCATTTCGCCTTTTTTCACTTGCTCAGCAAGATCTTCCATACCAACGATATCTGCGCCAGCAGCTTTAGCAGCTTCTGCGTTTGCACCTTGAGTGAAAACAGCAACGCGGATGTCACGGCCAGTACCGTGAGGTAGCACAGTTGCGCCACGAACGTTTTGGTCAGATTTACGAGCATCGATGCCTAGGTTAACAGCAACGTCTACAGACTCAACGAATTTAGCAGTCGCTAGTTCTTTTAGAAGAGCAACAGCTTCGTTGATTTCGTATTCTTTAGTTGAGTCAACTTTGTCGCGGATTACGCGCATACGCTTAGTAAGTTTAGCCATGATCTTATCCCTCTACCACTAGGCCCATTGAACGAGCAGTACCAGCAATAGAACGTTTCATTGCTTCGATGTCAGCACCAGTCATATCAGCAGCTTTAGTTTCTGCGATTTCCTGAACTTGAGCGTCAGTAACAGTACCAACTTTCTCAGTGTTTGGACGACCTGAACCAGACTTAACGCCAGCAGCTTTCTTAAGAAGAACAGCAGCAGGTGGAGTCTTAGTTACGAACGTGAAAGAACGGTCGTTGTAAACAGTAATAACTACTGGAGTAGGTAGACCTTTCTCAACAGATTCTGTTTTTGCGTTGAACGCTTTACAGAATTCCATGATGTTCACGCCGTGTTGACCTAGAGCAGGACCAACCGGTGGACTTGGGTTTGCCATACCAGCTGCAACTTGCAGTTTGATATAAGCTTCAACTTTCTTAGCCATGATATTTCCTAATATTTTGGGTACATGCGCTAGCCGCAAGGCGAGCTCCCCATAAATTCAATTAACTCTTTTTCACTTCCACAGAAGCAAAAAGGCGCGAAATTATAATCATAATTCGCGCCTTTAACAACCCTAAAAAGGTGATTTTTTATACTCTTTTATTTTGAACAACTTATGAAGTATTTATCCACAGCTTGTTCAAAACTTAGAGTTTTAGTCCAGTTTTTCAACCTGACCAAATTCAAGCTCAACCGGTGTTGCACGACCAAAGATCGATACAGATACCTTAATGCGGCTTTTCTCGTAATCTACTTCTTCAACAGTACCGTTGAAGTCAGCAAATGGACCATCGTTCACACGAACCACTTCACCCGCTTCGAACATTGTCTTAGGACGTGGAGACTCGCTCGCTTTCTCTAGACGGTTCAAGATAGCATCAGCTTCTTTATCAGTGATTGGTGCAGGACGATCAGAGGTACCACCAATGAAGCCCATAACACGCGGAATGCTGCGTACTAAGTGCCATGATTCATCATTCATGATCATTTGAACTAATACGTAGCCAGGGAAGAATTTACGTTCACTTTTACGGCGTTGGCCTGCACGCATTTCCACTACTTCTTCAGTAGGTACTAGCACATCGCCAAATAGTTCTTCCATGTTGTGCATTTTAATATGCTCGCGTAGCGACTGTGCAACACGACCTTCAAAGCCAGAAAAGGCTTGAACTACATACCAACGTTTTTTTGGAGCTTCACTCATGAATCAGAACCCTCTACACCCCAGTTGCTAGAGAAACTAGACGGACCATAATGCCGTCAATTCCCCAAAGCACTAGAGACATAACAATACATACAGCTAAAACGATCAATGTAGTTTGCATAGTTTCTTGGCGAGTAGGCCAAACAACTTTACGAATCTCCATACGAGATTCTTTTGCAAAATCGATCGCAGCTTTACCTTTAGTTGTTGTTGCTGCAACGCCTAGTGCGGCAGCAATCAGCACAACTACACCTGCAGCGCGAATTACAACAGACAATTCACCATACAGGTAATTACCCACAACAGCAGCAGCCAACAGAACAAAAGCGACAATCCACTTCATTGTATCTGCTGCACCTGAGCTATCAGGAGTTTCAGCGTTTGCTTTCATAAAACCAACCTGTGATAAGTCTTAAATATAGACGACAATAACCCCGCTGTTGCAGGGCACATTCCTTTGCGTTGCAAAACAACACATCTAACAGTCATTTTAGTCAAAAAGACCGTTTAATTCTTTGCTAAGAGCAAAAATCGATGTCAAAACATCCAACTCTTTTTTTAGCGCAGAAAAAGGGCATCAAATGATGCCCTTTTTACTAGTGGTTCGTCAAATCTTATGCAAAGATTTTAGCTACAACACC